>CANQOJ010000220.1 GCA_947625455.1 uncultured Clostridia bacterium
CAACGCGCGTCAAATTCGCTGCGCGAATTTGAGTGGCTGCACCCCGGAGCGCGCCGGAGCAGGCGTGCTTTAAACAGAAAAAATGCGCGGCTTTTATCAAACCGCGCTTTTGCTGTATCATCGTTTGTGATATTTGTAATACCGTTCGTTTTCCATTGCCATAACGTCCTTTATCGGAACAGGCTCGAACAGCGGTTTTTTCATCACTTTCTTCACCCAGAAAAGCGAGTATATCGTTAGCACCACAAACATCACTCCGCAGGCGATAAATACGTTGTTCCGAACCTCAGGGTTGCTGTCAATTCCGTAAATCATATAAATGTCGCCTATTATTCCGAGTATCGGTATGACAATTCCAAGCGGTACTTTAAATGTCCTCGGCACTTTCGGCATACGAAAACGCAGAATGATAACGTCAACATGAAGCACAAGATACACGATTATCCAGAAAACGCTTGCAACTTTCAGGAAAAAGTTCAGCAAATCCGACGCCACAAGGCTTAATACAACCAGAACCGTCATTGCCGTGCCTATTATAATTATCCCTATGTACGGCGCGCCTTTTTTGTTTTTCCTGCCGAAAATTTCGGGAACAAGATTTATCCGCGACATTCCCGAAAGAAGATAGGAAATAGAGTTTACAACAGTATTTGCCGTGCTTATTACTGCCAAAATTGACACTACTCCCATCCAGTACCGCCCAAATTCGCCGAGTACCGCCACGCCGTACAGCATATGCGGCGACTCGCTTGTTCCCAGATCCGCAAACGAAACATAATTTGAAAATCCGAAAACGCAGAACAGCTGCATTATAAAAACAACCGCAAGACTTCCGATCATACCAAGAGGAATGGTTATGTGCGGTTTTTTTGCAAACGGACTTAACGGCACAACAAATTCACAGCCGACAAACATATAAAACGCTGTTCCCACAAGTCCCATAATTTCGCCGAAGGAGGCGTTAAATCCCGTGTCCTGTTCGATAATTTCCCCCTGACCGAGATGAAAACAGCCTACCAGTCCCATTAAAATCAGCGAGATTATCAGCGAATATGCCACGACATTCTGCACCTTTGCAAACATATCAACTCCTCTGCAATTCGCAAGGACAATGACCGCCATAAGAACAATCCCGTAAATAGGCATAGGTATGCCCAAATTTGGGAACAGCATATTCATGGTTCTTCCGAACATTGTTCCCTCAAGACTTCCGAATATCGTCATTCCGACAACATATCCGCCGACCATTGTCAGAACGGAAAAAAATCTCCCCATTCCGACAAGCGTATATTGCGCAAGCCCGCCCGTAAGCTGAGGCATAAGTGCGTTGAGTTCGCTTACCGAAAGCGCGGTAAAAGCGTTGAACGCGAGAGCTATAAGCATTGAAAAAACAAACGAATTTCCTATTTGCGAAACGCCCTGACCTATTACCAGCAGACAGCTTGTGGCTAAAATAAGCCCAACGCCCGTTGCGATAGCGCTCGCAAGACCAATTTTCTTGTCCATACTGCGCCTCACAAATTACCCGGCACGATAGCTTCATGCCCTTCTTCGCCGGTTCGTATTCTGTAAGCATTTTCAACGCGCGAAACGAAAATTTTGCCGTCGCCGATATGTCCCGTATAAAGACCTTTTTCAACGTGCTTGATAAAATTGTCCAACTCTTCTTCGGGCATTACAATCATAACAATGACCTTATCGAGAAGTTCGATAACGCTTGTGTCATTTTCGCGGTATTCGGGAGTCCCGTACTGAACGCCGCAGCCAAGCCCTTTGAAAACGGTCATTCCCGTTATTTTGTTCTTCTTGATAATTTCTAGAAGCGCGTCCATTTTGAGGACATTCACTATAATTTCTACTCTGACAAGTCCCATTTCTTTGTTCCTTTCTCTGTTCTGTGTTTGATGAAATAAAAAAGCAAGGGCGTTTATAAAGCACCCTTGCTTTGATATTATTATACTTCAATAATTTTTAAAAGTCAACCGCTTTTTATGCAACAAATCCGAAGTCTAAAACGATTGCAGAGTTATTTAGAAGTAAGAGGTTAGAAGTAAGAAGTAAGAGTTTAGGTCAAAGCAAGATTTCCTTTTTAAAGCAAGTTTGTCATAATAGAAATAAAAGGCAAGAACCAAAATTCTTACCTCTTACCTCTAACCTCTTATTTCTAAATGGAGCGGATAATGGGAGTCGAACCCACCACCTCAGCTTGGGAAGCTGATGTTTTACCGATAAACTATATCCGCATAAGGACGTCTGAGCGCCCTGTTTATATAATAAAGTCAACATCGGAACTTGACTGTTCTTCAGCTGACGTAAATTCATCAGAGTATACCGAACTTTCGGCGCTTTGCTCAGCCGAACTTGACGTTTCGGAACTTTCAGCAGACGAACTTGAATGCGTCACAACATTCGGCTTGTAATAGCCGTTGGAAATCAGTTCGGAATAAAGCTCGTGAAATGCCAGATAGTAAGCGTCGGGCGAGATGTGAATACCGTCGCCTGCGGACAAGTACGACTTCAGCCTGCCCTCGCCGTTTTTCAGCGGTTCGGTGAAGTCAACAAAATGCACGCGCGAAATGTAATTCTCGTTTATATATGCCTTTATTGCCGCATTAAATTCCGCTATTCTCTCTTTCGGCGTGAAGTTACAGCATATCGGCGTTATCGCGCAAATGTAAACATCTGCGTTTGTCGTATCCAAAACCGACGCAATTATCTCCGAATAATTCTCGCAGAATTTCTCGGAAGTTATCATATTAACGTCGTTCATTCCCATTGAGAACAAAACGTTTTGCGGGTTTCTTTCGGGCAGGACGTCAGCAAACTTTTGATTTTTCCCGTAGTAGAAAAAATCCATTTCAAAAAAATTCCGCGTGGCAACGCTTCCTGTTGCGAAAACATTTTCGGGGTTTACAATGTTGTATGTCATAAGCCCCTTGCAAATGCTGTCGCCGACAAAAAGCGACTTTTCCGCGAATTTTTTTTCCTCTTCACTTAGCGTTCGTTTTACGTCCTCGTCATCAATTGAACCGTCTTTATCCCTTTCGGGCACGCCGCCGTATTTGTCAAAGGAACTGCTTACGGCAGGTTTTGATGAACTTTCGGGTGAACTGCTTTCTTCCGGATTTTCGCTTGAAAAAGATATGTTGCCCTCAATTTTCTCGGTTGACGAACTGTTCCGTACACTTTCGGAGCTTTGATTATTTGCCGTTGAATTTCCCGGTAAAACATAAACATTGTGGTTTTGTTTTTCTTCGGAACAACCGCACAAAATTAACGCCGCAACTGCCGTCAAGACAAAAACCTTTTTCAAAGCGTTCAACTCCATGTTATTCAACTGCTGAATTTCCGGCAAATCCGAAAAAACCTCAATTCAAAACTCAAGCGAATATGCTCCCGCAAAATAAACGGGAGCAAATTCCGAATTATTTCTTTTATTTCTTCTTTGCAGCAGGCTTTTTAGCTTCAGCGGCAGGCTTTTCAACAGCCTTAACCGCAGGTTTCTCGGCAGCCTTTACAGCGGGCTTTTCAGCAGCCTTTGCTGCGGGTTTCTCAACTGCCTTTGCAGCGGGTTTTTCGGCAGGCTTTTCAGCAGCTTTAGCCTTGGGCGCCGCGCACTTTCCGCAAGCCTTCTTTTCAGCAGGCGCTTTAGCGGGAGCTTTCTTTGCAGACGGAACAAGTACCTCAAGTGCCTTAAAC
>CANQOJ010000221.1 GCA_947625455.1 uncultured Clostridia bacterium
GTGGGGAAAACAAGAGTTTTCCCCACATTGCCGATTTCAAAACGCAAGTTTTGAAATCGGCAATCTTACAAACAAGTGACGAGTGGCGAAAAATGTTGTAAAGGAAATGTTCATAGGAGCAGGAAACAGTTGGAGGAGGGACAGCGTCCCGCAAACGCAGAAAACTGCATTACATCTTATGCTCCGGCGGAGGCACAAGTTCTCTGCTTTCAGCAATACGGTCGAGGAGCGTTGTGAAGCAGTAAACTTTGTTGCCTTTGCGTTTTGCGTTTTCATTTTCAACAAACTTGCGCTTTATGCACACCTTTTCCAGAAGATGAAAATATGCGTCCAGACGCGCTTTCTTTCTTGCGCGCGCCCTTGCTACGGCGCGGAGTTCTTCCTGCGTAGGGGTTGAAAGCGTATCGGATTTTTTATTGCGGTATCTATACCCGCGATTTTGCTCAATATACGCCGAGATTTCCTCTTGGAATTTCTCGTAATCATCTGTTAAATCGGGAGTTGGGTTGTCTTGATTTAAATTTTGAAACAACTTAACCTGTTCCATAAATTCCCCATCAGAGATTTTTCTGTCGGATATATTTTCCGTTTCTCTGATATAAAATTCATTACAGCTGATTCGCATAAACTCACCCCTAAACCTCAAATTTCCTCTTCAAATAGCTTGAAGCAACAACCATAATCGTAAGCAATGCCGTTCCCGCAACGGTCATAGCAATACCCGCTTTAAGTCCCGCAGGAAAATACTGAAGCTCAATGGTATGCTCTCCCGCAGGAACTTTAACGCACAAAAGCATCCTGTTTACCGACGGGCATATGTCGGCGGGTTTCCCGTCAACAGTTGCCGTCCAGCCCTCCTCGTACGGAATAGATGTAAACAGCGCGCAGTCCTTGCTTGCGTTCACATTTACCGTAAATGAAGAACTGCTGTTTTTCGTAAGTTCAGAACTGTTCTCACGGATTTTCGCGTTGAAATCCTGTAATGCATTATCATCAAGCGCGAAAAACTGCGGATCTTTGATATACAAATCTTCCTTGCAAAGTCTTAACGTTACCTGAAATTCATCTCCCGCATTGTAAGTGCCGAGATAAACAATGCTGTGGTTTTCGTTTTCAAAATAGTTTTTGATATATTCTCCGTTGATGAAGAGATTGCATTCGCGCTCGTAACTGCTTGGGAAGTAGGCATAAACCGCGCCGTCATATGAAGTCACAATGTCGTAGGTTATCTCTGCGTCCTCGTTTGTAAGCCGTTTCTTATATGAAGCATGGTCGTCGGTTGTTGAGCCTATTGTGACATTTCTGCTGTCGAAAACCATATCTGTTATGGGAAGAAACAGCGTTTGTTCTTCTCCCGCAAGCATTGATGCAAGCTCCTCCTGGAATTCAAACGGAGAGTCCTTTGCGATAAGCGCGCCTATTATCCCCTCGTCGGCAAGAAACGCAGCGTCAAACGCATCGGAGTTTTCGTACACGCTTATATCGTTATTTGTTGATATGGGCGCGGTATCTCCATACGGCGTCAGTATCTGCCGTTTGGAGAGAACATATTTTATTCCGAGCAAGTCGTCTGTAAGCATAGTTGCGCCGTCATAGCGCGAATAATGGTCGCGCGAGCCGAAGCCCAAATCTCTCAAAAGCTGCAAAGCGCGGGAATTGAACGTACTTGTGGAATGTGAAACGCCGTAAATACCTAGCGCCATATTGTCGTTTACGGTGCGGTGGAAAGTTTTTTCCATGCGGTAAAAGCTTTGGTCATATTCTTTGAGCTGCTGTACAACTTTCCGCGTCGGATTTATCTCGTCAACATAGGTGTATCTGTCGGAATAGTAAACGTCATGATGTATTGAGCTTAAATAACTCCTGCAGCTGACGAAAAGTTCAAGGCAAACCGCCGCGGTGACAATGCCTTTAAGCACCTTTGTGTGCCTGCTTGTTTTGTATATAAGCGCAATGCAGGTCATAGCCGACACGCAGATAAGCGGAATAACGATTATAAGCGTAGTGTCGAAATGCTCTCCGCCGCCGTAATAATCCGACAGCAGCAAAACCGTCATAAGCACGCCAAACGCCGTGCCTATATGTTTCCTGCGTATACTGCCGATATTTTCAAAAGCCTCCGCGCCCAGGACAATCAGCGTGAAGATGATAGTAAACGAATATCTGTACGGCATCCACACAGGCACCTGCCCGCCGTGCCACAGCATATCCACGGGCTTTATATACATTGACAGCGTCATAACGCCCAGCAAAACGCCCGCGCCTACCCGCTTTGTCAGCGGGATTTTTTTCATAATGAAGTAAATCACGGCAAATATAAGCGCAAGCGTCCCGCAGTAAAGCATAGGAAGTCCGTCAGGGCGCTCCGTGTCATAAGTTGCGGGGAAGAGCTTTATGAATATATCGCCGATATTGAAGTTTTCGGCAAACGAGTAGTCCGCTGTAGCGTTGAAGTCCATTTTTCCGTTTTGCAGAGCCTTGTATGCGGGAAGTATCATAAATCCCGACATCAGTATCGAGCAAACCGAAGCAAGAGCGAATGTGACGGCGGAAATGACGTAATCTCTGAATCTTTTGAACTTTTCGCAGGTCAGCAGATAGTAAACAAAGTAGATTGCGGAGAAAATTCCCACCATATAGCCTATATAGTAATTCGCTATGAAAATATACAGCAGTGAAAGCGAGTACAGCAAAAACCTGCGCTTTTTCACTATGCGCTCAATTCCCGCAATTACTAACGGCAAAGCAATAAGCCCGTCCAGCCACATGGGGTTTATGGTATGAGCGGTAAAATACCCGCACAGTGCAAACATGACCGAAAACAGCACGGCAGTGTAATCAGAATATCCGCGGTGCTTTTTGAGAAACAGGCATGACGAAACTCCGACTGCGCCCGATTTCACAAGAAGCATTGCCATAACGCCCTCGGTTATCATTTCCCGCGGAAACAGCAGTATTATCAGATTGAACGGGCTTGCCAGATAATAGGCGAAAAGCCCTAAAAATCCCTCGGAAAGCGAACCCGACCAGTTATAGAAAATGCTTGCGTTACCGCTGAAAACATCGTAAAGGTAGTCGAAATACGTCACATACTGCGCGTTCAAATCAAGCGCAAGCACAGAACGTTCGCCGAAAGGGTATACTTCAAACGTTGCATATGCAATAAACAGTATTATCTGCGGTATGAAAAATACCAAAAAATATGCGTAATTTTTCTTTAAGAAATTCAGAATTTTATCCTTAAAATTTATCAATGTTATCTCCTAAACTATTTGCGTTTTTTTATTTCGAGTTTTCCCTTAGGCACTTTAACGGAAAGCGTTTTCTCTCCGCCGTTTATGCCGAAAAAACCGCTTTCGGAAAGCATTGTTTCGGTAATTTCACAAAAACATTCTCCGGTATCCGTTTCAAAGTCAATTGCCGCCGAAGAACTTTCGGGCAGAAAAATCTCCGCATTGCCTTTCCGCGATACAACGCTTACGTTATCAGAAAGCTGTTCAACGTCAAGCGAGATGAAGCCTCTTGTGGTTGTCAAATTCGCGTCAGACGAAAGACAATTGCAGGTTATGTCGCCGCTTTCGGTGTTCAGCGTTAAAAACCCGCAGCTTGTCTTGCCTGCAACTATACTGCCTTGCCCTGTATGCACGGTGACTTCGCGGTAGTA
>CANQOJ010000222.1 GCA_947625455.1 uncultured Clostridia bacterium
TTGCCTTGCGGTACAAACAACTTTTCCTGTTTATACTTGGTTTGATTTCAACTTTAGCCTCTAACTTCTAAACGCTCTCGCACGGTAGTTTTTCTACAGTTTGACGCATTATCCGCCGTAAGGCGGATAATGCGCTAACCTCTAAAAGCCTTTTCGCGTATAATATACAGGGGTGTTTTTTTGAATAACATTGATAAATCGGTTTTGAATACCGCAAACACGGCAATTGTCTACAATATCTTCTTATATCTTCTGACCTCTGAAAACGCGAGAAACGGAGATAAGCTTTCGGATATTGCGGCTAAACTGAAAACCATGGATACAAGCACTTTAAATGAAATGGAAAAGTCTCAATTTGAAAAGCGTGTTGAAATGATACAAAAAGCCTGCACGGCAGACATTGCGCTTGCGGATTCGGTAATAGGAAACATTGCCGTAGATTACAACAACAAAATCGGCGGAATGAAAGCCTGCACCTTTGTTCACGGTACGGGAACGGTTTATGTGATTTTTGCAGGTACAGGTGCGGGCGAGTGGATAGATAACGGGGAAAGTCTGTCAGGCATACCCGAATACAATCTATATGAAAAATATGACAAATCAGGTCAGCTTATGTACACTTTCGCCGTTGAAAAGGACTTTGCCTCTGACCAACAAGCCGAAGCTTTAAACTGGTTTGGCAGGATATGCGCGAAAAACGGTTGGAATGAAAATACTCGCATAATCCTTTCGGGACACTCCAAGGGCGGCAATAAGGCGCAGTTTGTCATGATAAATTCCGATTTTGCGGATATGTGCATAAGCTTTGACGGTCAGGGATTTTCGCCCGAAGCGGTGACAATGTTCAGGAATAAATTCGGCAAATCTTTTGAACAGCGCAGAAGAAAAATATACAGCATTTCCGCTGATAATGATTTTGTCAATGTTTTAGGCGAGCCGATTGCGCCTGCTGAACAAATTTATTTCTTAAAGTCCTCGGATATTAACGACAGTCCGTTTGCCTACCACTATGTTGAAACACTTATAGGCGCTGACGGCAGATTAAATGAACAGGGCGTGCAAGGGGATATATCGCAGTATATGCAAAACCTGTCGGACACTATAATGGCAATTAAGCCGCCTGAAAGGCAGTACATAACGCTAAGCATAATGAACATACTGCAAAAGATTTTAGGCAGCGATTTCCCTGTCAACGGCGATTTTGTTTCAGCGAAAGATACTGTAATGGGAATAATTACGGCGTCAGCGCCAACGCTGCTCAGTCTGCTGTTTACAAAGGACGGAAAAGAAGCGGCGGCAGATATTGGAGAAATATATATGGACAACATTACACGGTTTATTGATAAAATAAAAAAAGAACAAGGAGATTTGCAAACCGCTGCCGCCGGGATTTTTTCACAAACCGCCGCCATGTTTATTTCCCCATTTCTGTCCTATAAGAAGTAAGATGTTAGAAGTAAGAGGTAAGACGGGTGGTCTTAACCTCTTACTTCTTTTTTCTCATTAGAATATAGTTTTTTTTCATTTCCTGCTTGACATTTTATAACTTTTGTTATATAATATATGTTATACAACAAAGATTTATTTAAACAAGGAGGAATTATCATGCCGACGAAAAGTAAAATCACGAAAGATATGATAATAAACGCGGCGTTTGAGGTTGCAAGAAACGAAGGCGCTGAAAACATCAATGCACGTTCGGTTTCAAAAATGCTGAATTGCTCAACACAACCCGTGATGTACCATTTTGCGACCATTGAAGAGCTAAAGAAAGCCGCATATGAAAAAACAGGCGAATTTCACACCGAATTTCTGCTGAACATTTCGGAAAGCGTAGAAAATCCCATGCTCCAAATAGGACTGAACTACATACGTTTTGCGGTCGAAGAACCTCATTTGTTCCGCTTTCTGTTTCAATCGGGGTTCGCCAAAGAACACAGTATGCCCGAAATGATAAATTCGGCTGACCTTACGCCCGTGCTTTCGGTTATGCAGGAAGCCGTGAAGCTGAACTCAAAGCAGACAAAAGATGTTTTTATTACGCTTGCAATGTTCGTGCATGGATATGCGAGCATTATTGCAAATAACTCGTTTGAATTTGACGAGGAACTTGCCGCGGCACATCTGAAGCAAGTCTACAAAGGCGCAATTATTTCTGTACGCGAGGAGGACGGCATATGAACAAAACAACCAAAATGCATAAATCTGTAATTATCTTAATCATCATAATGACGGTTTTATCATTCACAAACCTTCTTAATCTGCAGATAAACGGCGAGCAGCTTAAACTCTCGGGAATATCGGTTATTGTGGGAATAATTGCATATTTTACTACCCGAAAAACGAACGAAGACAAAAACGAGGGTTTTAATATTAAAACGTTTATCGGCAAGCTGAAAGACAAAACCGTAATATTGCTGATTTTGCTGACACTTATGATGAATGTGATATGCTTTGTTATCGCAAAATTATGGCTGCCCGATTATATTGAGCATATTACGGCAAGAGCGGGCGATTTTCTTGACTTTAAAAATTTGTCGGTTATGGTCATAGAACTTGTTGTAATGGCACTGGGTGAGGAGATAGCATGGCGTGCGTTTTTCCAGAAGCAGACGGCAAAAATAATGCCGTTTATACCGTCGCTGATACTCGCATCGGTTTTATTCGCACTCGGGCATTTCAATTTCGGAACTCCGATTATTGTATTCTATGATTTGCTGTTTGTTTTCATAGACGCGCTGATTTACGGCTTGATATTCAAGAAAACCGACAACGCATGGTGCAGTTTTATGGCGCATTTTCTCGCCAACCTGCTTAGCTCGGCGCTCTTCAGTATACAGTGGACAGTGTAAAGTAGTCAGTTATGGTATCCGCTGGCGCGGATAATTAAGATTGTATTTAGATTAGGAGAGCGTAATCCTATTAAGGGTTTACGCTCTCTTAATTTCAAAACAATCTGAATTTATCCGCGAAAGCGGATTCCTTTACTGAATACTGTCCACTGTACACTTTATACTATTTCCACGGTACGATTTTGGGTTTGTGTTCATTATCTTTATTAACAGGTTTTTGGGGTGAATTTTGGTTCTCCCGCGGGTGCCTGTCTACTCTGTCGGGCTTCTTAAACCCGTTTTCCTTTTTCTCTTCATGCGACAGCGGTTTTCCTGACATGGTAATTTGCCTCCTTTGATATTGCTCTTAATATAAAACAAAAAGCAACGAAACCATAAAGCTTCGTTGCCTTGCTCTTATTATACCACACTTTATGTTAAATGTCAATACGTTTTACATAAATTGTCAATTCTTAAAAAAGACTGAAATTTGCCTTATTACTTGACAAAAGTCTTGAAATATGTTAAAATAAACGTATAATAAAGCGGATTTTTACGGAGATGAGAAGATGAAAAAGTGTAAATTGTATATCGCTGCGTTCATTACGGCGGTTGCTGTAATGCTGACGGGCTGTTCAAGGCAAGATGAACTTCCGAGTGTAAATGAACTTCCCGACTTCAGCTTTTCCCCCGCCGCACCGCAAAGCACCTCGGCTTCAAGAAACCCGTCATCTGACAATCCCCAGGGC
>CANQOJ010000223.1 GCA_947625455.1 uncultured Clostridia bacterium
AGTACCTCTGCGGAAGATAAAGCCACAGTCCGAAATCCTCGGCTTCTCTTGAAAACAGTGAGATGACAAACCTCTCGCTTTCGGAGATGGTAATGCTGTTGTCGCCGTACTCAATTTCAAGCGGGAGGTCGTTTTTGTACACAACTCGTATTTCATCTTCGTCATAAGGCACAACATAAACATCAAGCCTTAATAAATCAACGTTTACATATTCAAAAAAACCGCAAAGCTTATCGCCTTTGCTGAAGCTGTCGTAATCGGAATTTCTGAACAGAAACGCAAGCGCACCAAAAATCATTGCGCCTATAGCTGTTCCGATAAGAAGTTTATTCAATATTTTCATACTTCAGCCGTTCGCATTTTCGCCTGACCTTTACAAAAAGCCTTGATATACCGAACCCCATTTTAACCGCCAGAAGCCCCACAAACGCCGACGCAAACACCGCCGAAATACCGCCGAAAAGCATTGTCTGCGGTGCAATTGCAGTAATCACGAAATCCGCTTTGAATATAATCACCAGCGCCCCCAGCACCGCAATCATAATACCTGACGGCACGCCCAGCGCGCACATCATAAGCAATATGAACATCACCGCGAAATTCACCGCAAACAGCGTCCAGAATCCCGCGTACATCACAGCGGTTTTAAATCCGTTGGGTACAATCAAGTGTTATTGCCGTCGCTTTCAACGATTTCGGTCGTATTTTTGAAGTTCTTTTCGGTTTCGGTTGCGCCCGCAACAGAGATAATATCCGCGGCGCAGTCGGAAATCAGCGAAACCCCGAGCAATATTGACGCCAGAACAGCGTCGCTTCCCAAGGCGTTCAGCCCGATAATAACGCCCAGCGCAATTGTTACCGCCACGGGGATAAGTATAAACGGCCATTTTTTGAACCCCGCCTTTTTCAGCGAGAACATATTCGGCAGTTTCAAAATGCCGAAAACAGCCGCGACAATTCCCGAAATAAGCGTCAGAATATCTTTGATGTTTTCATTGAAGAAAATAAGGAAAACTCCCGCCGTTATGCCGAGAATTAAGGTGATAACAGTCTGCGCGGTGTTTGTTTTTTCCTTTTTCACAAGCCACACGAAAAAGGAGATAATACCGTAAGCCGCGGCGATTATTCCGAGTATCCTCGCAATAATGTCAAGCGAATTTGCGCGGTAGATTATCATAAACAATCCGCCGATAAGTTCAAGCATTGCAATAAAAATCAGATTTTTCTTAAGCCCCTTGATTTTGTCAAGTTCCATAATACTTAATACCCGCCTTTCAAAATTATGTACTTATTTAGATTATAACTCTTTTTCTCCCGTTTGTCAATAAATATTTAATTTATTTCCGAATTTTCAGCTAAACCCCTTGACAAAATAGCACTTTGAGTGTATAATATTTATTGCGGATTGTCGATAAAGTTTTATCTGCGCCGTCGGAAAAGTGCTTTGTGCATAACGGATAATGCGGTATCGGAGACTTTTCGGCAGTCTGATATGTGATTTGTTTTTCATATGGAAGCGTATCGAAGTGGTCATAACGGGACTGACTCGAAATCAGTTGTACGGCAACGTACCGTGGGTTCGAATCCCACCGCTTCCGCCATTAGAAGTAAGCGCATTATCCGCCTTACGGCGGATAATGCTGTTAGAGGTAAGAGGTTAGAATTTGGGTTCTAACCTCTATTCTCTAACATTTGGGCTATTGAATTGAAAGGACTATTTATGAAAAAGCACATTATAGTAGTTGCAACATCAGTGATTTTTGCATTAACGCTTATTTTTCAATTTACATTTGTGCAGCAAAGGGTGAGCGCGGTTGAAGTACTGCCGACAACCGTATCTGCGCCGAGCGCGGGCTGCACGTTTCTGGGGATTGAGGGAAAGTACATAGCGCAAATTCAGGAAGCATTAGACCTTATCAATAAGATACGCAAAGAAGCCTGCGACGAGGGCGTTATAAACCCAACAACCGGCAGACCTCTTACATCAAGCAATTATGTGCCGATACAATGGTCGGCGGACCTTGAATATATCGCAAGAATACGCGCCGCCGAAGCAAGTCTTACTATGGCTCATGCGAGAACTAACGGCGAGAGTATCTGGAATGTCAGTTCAAACGGTATGAGCACTTATGGAGAGAATATCGCCTGGAATTGGGGCGAAACCATGACGGAGGGTATAGAGCTGTGGTATGAAGAAAAAGAATATTGGGTAAATAATACGCCTGATAAAGAATCCGGTCATTATAAAATTATGATTACACCCGACTATCACTTTGTCGGTCTTGGAACTTTCTGCTCAAAAACTGCTAATTATTACAACACTACAGTGGGCGAATTTAGTTATTCAGGCAACGGAAATACCACACGCGGAACTTCTACGGGTACTATTATCCAGACGCTTGAAGTCAAAAACAGCTACATATCCTATAACGTAAACTGTCCCGATAAGATTAGCGGCAACGAAAAAATTTTAGTTACCGCAACGGTATCTTTTGGAGGTTCTTTAACAACAAAAGGTCTTGTTCTTACGGGCAATACCGCGGATAAAATCAAATGGAGTTCGTCAAACAATAACGTCACCGTATCAAACGGAACAATTAAACTTAACAAATGCGGCAAAGCGGATATTACTGCTGAATTTCCCGACGGAAGCAAAATAACGAAAACCGTTTCAGCTGAACACAACTACAAAGAAGATACATCAAAATACAAAGCGCCTACCTGCGCTGAAAAAGGTTCAAGAACATATAAATGTTCCGTCTGCGGCGATAGTTACACCACTGAAATATCAGCAACCGGAAAGCACAACTACACCTCAACCGTAACCAAATCCGCGACCTGCAAAGACAAAGGCGTCAGAACATACACCTGCTCGGTCTGCAAAAACACCTATACCGAAGAAATACCCGCAACAGGCAACCACACCTACAAAGAAACCGTAACCAAAGCCGCGACCTGCACCGAGAAAGGCGTAAAAACAAAAACCTGCTCCGTCTGCGGCGACAGCAAAACCGAAGAAATCCCGACAACGGCGCATAATTACGCTCAGACATGGACAAAAGACAAAGAACCAACCTGCACGGAGGACGGCTCACAGTCGCGTCATTGTACGGTGTGCGGTGCAACAACTGATGTTACTTCTATCCCGAAAATGCCTCACAAATTCGGCGAATATACCGTGACAAAACAGCCGACTGCGACTGCCGAGGGCATTGAAGAACGCGCCTGCCTTGACTGCGGATTAAAGGAAACGCGCAAGATTGCGAAACTTTCGGCTTCTTCAAGTTCGTCAAGCAGTTCAAGCAGTTCGAGTTCTTCGAGTTCAACTTCAAGCAGTTCAAGTTCGTCAAGTTCATCTGCAGGCAGTTCGAGTTCATCAGGCAATTCAAGTTCATCTGCAGGCAGTTCGAGTTCAACAGGCAGTTCTGAAAGTTCATCAAGTTCAGCCGCATCTTCTTCAACCGCTTCATCTTCAAGCAGTTCGGCTTCTCAAAGTTCTTCATCTTCAGCAAATTCCGTAATATCAAACAGCAGTTCGGATAACAACTCGGCAGGAGTAGGTCTGCCGGTTAT
>CANQOJ010000224.1 GCA_947625455.1 uncultured Clostridia bacterium
GGAAACGGTGCTACGGCTAGGCTTTGTGCCTGCCGTAGTGCCGTTGACGACGCAGATGAGGCTTTATCGACAGCCTGGAAGGGGGAAACCTTTTTCAAAAGGTTTCCCCCTTGCTAAAACCACCCAGCTGCGTTTCCCCGAGCGGTATCTCTCTGCTTCCCGAAGTTTCATACAGCCTGTGTGAGATAGAGACAACAGTACGGTTTTCGGTTGCTGTTCTTAAGGCGTTCATAACGGCGTTTTCCGTTGAACTGTCGAGGTTTGCCGTTATCTCGTCCAACAGCAGTATATCGGGCTCGGCTACTATTGCCCTTGCAATTGACAGCAACTGAAGCTGTCCCTGTGAAAACTGCTTAGGAGTGCATACGGTATCAAGACCGTTTTCAAGAGTATTTACCGTATCATTAAGGCACGCCGTTTCAAGCGCTTGTCTGACTTGGCTTTCGGTTATATTTGCGTCGCGCATGGTTATCTGGTCGCGGACTGTACCCGTAAGCAGGTGAAAATCCTGCTCGACATAACCGAAAATGCTCCGTTTTCGCTCATCGGGAATATCACAGGCATTTTGCCCGCCCACAAGAATTTTCCCGCTCTGCGGTTTGTACAAACCCAAAATCAGTTTGAATACCGTGCTTTTTCCCAGACCTGTTCTTCCCGTAAGCGTTGCGAACTCGCCCGAATTTACCGTAAACGACGCGCCTTTAATTACCTCTTTGTCATCAGTATAGCCGAAATGAACATTGTCAGCTTTTATCTCCGACGAGATAAGTTTTTGCGGAAATCCCTCAATGCTCGGAATTTCGCGCTCTTTTTCATTGAAAAACTCAATTATCCTCTTAACGCCCGCTATTGCCGACTGAACGCTCTGAATTTCCATGGCAATCTCTTCAAGCGGCTTGAAAACCTTGGTTACATACGAAATTATCGCAACGGCAGTACCAACAGACATGCCGAAAAATGCGCGAAACTCGCCGCCTGCCGCCGAACAAATCATCATAACCGCAATTATAACCGTGCTTAACAGAGGGATAATGGGCGAATATGACGAATCGAGAAAGTTGTTTTCGTTTACCGCGTCAAAGCTGTCTTTTATGCAGGAATCGTACTTTTCCTCCATAAAATCCTCTTTTGCATATGCATGAATAGTGCGTATGTTTTTGATTGTTTCGGGGATATAACTGTTAGCTCTGCTTATGGCGGCGCGGTTTTTAAGCTGTGCGCCGAGCATTTTTCTTCTGAAAACCTTTGTGATAAAAAACAGCGGTACAGCCGAAACAACTAAAAGTATGCCAAGTCCCGCGCTTTTTGAGAAAACAACCGCAAGAATGCCGATAATTTTCAGCGCGTCAACCGCCATTCCTATTATACCCTTTGTAAACAGCGATTCAAGAGTATCCGCGTCGCCTACAAATCTTGAAACAACAGCGCCAGGCTTGTTTGAAACAAAATAGTCCGCGGGCAGTCTTGAAAGCTTAGCGCACATAGCGCTTCTTATACCGTGCGTTACTTTTTGTCCGAAAATCGTTATCAGTATCTGCTTCAGCGCGTTAAACGCGTCGTTAAGCGCAAGCAGAAAAAAGTACGTCAGTATAAGCTTTAACGCAATATCCTGCTTTTCCGTCAGCCTGTTTACTATTTCTTCAAGAACAAGCGGCGGCACAACTTCCGACGCTACCGCGCCGACTATAACGATAAGTATTCCGATAACAAGAAACTTGTTCTTTCGTATGATATCCAGCAATACTTTCTTCATTTCTGTTCGCCTCCCGCCGTCTGCAAGCCGTATAGTTCAGCATATTTCGCGTTATTCCGCATAAGCTTTTCGTGAGTTGAAACCGTGACTTCTCCGTTTTCAATCCACAACACCCGCTCTAATTGCGGAAATACCGCCAGCCTGTGCGAAATCAGTATGATTATGCTGTCAGATGCGGTTTTTCGGATGTTTTCGAGAATTTCCCGCTCGGTCTTTTTGTCAACAGCCGAAAACGGATCGTCCAGTATCATGACAGCCCTCTTATGACAAAGCGTTCTCGCCAGCGCAAGCCTTTGCTGCTGTCCGCCCGAAAGCCCCGCGCCGCCGTTGCCTACAGGACTTTCGGGAGAAACTTCGCTGTCCATGCATACGAGCTTTAAATATTCCTCTGCGTCAGCATTATCGCCCAGCAGAATGTTTTCACTTACCGTACCTTGAAACAGCTCGCTGTCATGACCTAAGTACCCGACAACTTGCCTGCGCTGTGAAATAAGCGCTGAAAGTTCTTCGCTGCCGAATTTTATTGAACCCTCGTAGTCATATTCACACAAAAATACTCTCCCGAAAACGGATTTTCCGCTTGCCACCGCGCCCGTAACGCCGATTATCTCGCCGGGCTTTGCCGTAAAGTTTACGGAATTTAAAACATATTCACTGTTCGGAAAAGCAAACGAAAGGTTTTCGACAGTAAGCGTCCGCGGACTTTCGGGCAGGGGAATTTCTTCTTTCGGAATGTTTTTCAGCAGCGGTTTTATCCTCACCCATGATACTTTCATTTTCTGAACGGCATTAAACAGCTTCGCCGTATTCGAGGACTTCTGCGCAAGTTTTGTAAAGCAGGAGAGAAACGTTGTAAATTCAGCGATAGTCCATGCGCCGTTTAAGATGTCTTTTGCGCCGAAATATATTATGAAAATGACGCTGATAAGCGTGATTATGTGGTAAAGGGGCTGCAGGCTTGTTTCCCATAACCCCGACCGTATTCCTTTCTTTTCATAGTCCGCAAGGTCGTTTTCATACAGCCTGTTTTGATTTTCGTCCTGACCGAAAACACGGTAGGTGACTGCGTTTTCAACTCTGTCAAGAGTAGCCTCGTTAAGTCTGCCCGCGCTTTCTTTATATGCACCGGCGCTTCTTGCAACTCTTTTCTTCATACTTCCCGCAAGAATATATGCCACAGGCGGGAATATAAGCGAGATAAGCGCAATTTTCAAATCGCATAAACAAAGCGTTATAATGTACGAAAGCATAAGCACACCCGTGTCGAAAATCTCTGTCGTAAATTTCCTTACGCCCTCAACGCAAACGTCAACGTCCGCAATCGCCTTTGTCATAACCTCTCCCGTGCTTTCTTCGGAAAGTTCCGCTGACGGTCTGTGCGCAAGCGTCCTGAACAAAATTCGCTTCATAGAGCGGTTTATGTTGTTTGCGAAAATTCTGACGGAAAGGCGCTTGAAAAATCTCGCAATCTGTACTATGGTTATAACAGCTATGTAGATAAGCGCAAGCGTTATCATATCGGAAACTGTTTTATTCCCGCCGATTATTTCGCTTAACATCTGCGCCAGCTGTCCCTCAAAATACGGCTGAGCGGTCATTCCCGCATTAAACAGCGTTCCAGAAATTGCAACAAGAACAAGCGTCCGTTTTTCAGCCTTAACGAAGTTCATTATCTTTGACGGATCTTTGATTTCTTTCTTCATAAAATCCCTGCGTTTCATTTTAATCTTAATTCACGGATACTTCTTATTTTACCACATTCCGCGGTTTTTTGCAATAGCTTTTTGGTATAGCTTGACAAATC
>CANQOJ010000225.1 GCA_947625455.1 uncultured Clostridia bacterium
TACGGTTGCGGGGATTATAATCGTGCTTCTTATGCTTATTCCCGAAATCGAAGAACTGTTCAATACAATAAAAGACGTTTTCGGGTTGCGGTGATGTATGGAAATTATTCAGCTTTGCGGGGTTGGTTTATTGTCGGCTGTCATATGCCTTATTCTCCGAAAATTCAGCAGCGAAGCGGCGTTTCTTGTAAGCGCGGCGTCTGCGGTGATAATTTTCGGCATGATAGTTTCAATGCTCACGCCGACAGTAAACGCGGTTAAAGAACTTTCAGAGCAGGCGGGGATTGATTTACAGCTTGTGGGAGTTTTGCTGAAAGCGCTCGCGGTATGCTATATAACCGCATTATGTTCAAGCATTGCAAAGGACGCGGGAGAAAATTCGGCGGCGGTAAAGCTTGAAATAGGCGGCAGGGCGGCTATTGCGGCAATATCGCTCCCCGTGTTTGTAAATCTGGCGGAACTTGTAACAGGACTAATTTAATGACAAAAGCAGGCAGTGAAAAATGAAGAGATTATTTGCGATATTGCTGGCATTTACGGTTAGCGTTATTTTATGCGTTTCGGCAGGCGCGCAGGCAAATGAAGGCATAAGCGGTGAACTTGCGGGAGCGGTAACGGACGACGCGCGCGATTTTCTTGACGAAAACAGTATAACGCCCGAAAACAACGGCGCGGCGGGGCTAACGTTTACGGGAGTTCTGAAAGATTTGTGGGATATGCTGAAGCAAAAGGCGCAGGCGCCGTTCAAACTGCTGGGAGCGCTGTGCGGAGCGATACTTTTGTGCGCTCTAGCAAACGGCATTTCACCCGACAGCGGTCTTAAAGGCGTTGTTTCGGCAGTAGGCGCGCTTTGTGCCGCGGGAATTTGCGCCGCGTCAATATGCGGGATAGTTGAGGACGCGCTTGATGTTTTAAGCGCGGCGGCAAATTTCATGCTTGTGTTCATTCCGTCATTTGCGGGCATAGCCGCCGCGCTTGGGTACATAGGCACGGCGTCTGCTGTAAACACGGCGGTTGTCGCAGCGTCGCAGCTGTTTTCGCAGATTTGCGTAAATCTTATTGCACCTTTATGTAGTATAATACTCGGATTTTCAATAGCGGGCGCGGTACACCCCGAGCTTAAAACAGACAAGGCGGGCGAAGTTGTAAAGAAGTTTACGGTGTGGGGACTGTCGCTTATCATGACCGTATTTATGGGGGTTTTGTCGGTTCAGACGGCAGTTGTATCACAAACTGACGGAGCGACAATTAAGACCGCAAAGTTTCTTGTATCACAGGGCGTGCCGATAATCGGCGGAACGATTTCCGACGCAGTAGGTACAGTTGGCGGAGGGCTTGAAATACTTAAGTCAAGCGTGGGAACATACGGCATAATAGCCGCCGCAGCGATAATTCTTCCCATAACGGCAACACTGTTATGTTATCTTGCGGTATTTTCATTTGCAGAGGCGGCAGCCGAGATGTTCGACATAAAACCGCTTGCAACGCTGTCAAAAAGCTGTGCGCAGATAATGTCGATAATTCTCGCGGTATGCGCCTGTTTCCTGCTGCTCAATTTCATTTCGGTCGTGCTTGTGTTTGCAATGAGTGGCTAGAAATACAGAGGCTAGAAGCTAGAATTTAAGTCAAAACAAGGTTTGAAGAGGGCGGGTAGTAAGAAGTCAGGGGCTGGAATTTAAGTCAAAACAAGTTTTGAAAATGAAATCTTGTTTCAGTTCAAACTCTAGCCTCTAGCATCTCAATCTCTAGCCTCTAGGAGGGAATATGCAAATACTTTCAACAATATGCGTTGCCGCTATAGGAGCGGCGCTGTACAAAATACTTGTGCCTGAAAACAAGTTTTCAAAGCAGATAGGACTGCTGACAGCAGGCGTTTTTCTGCTGATAATAATAACGGCATTTTCGGGAGTGAAGCCGGATTTTGACATAAGCAGATTTGAGCAGGAAACGAGCGATAAGATTGATGACTTTTCCGATGAAGTAAACGAACAGCTTAAAAAAGAGATTTGTGAAAAAACAGAGGAGAAGATAAGAGATGTGCTGTCCGAACATGAAATTTATCCCGAAGAAATTCACATTATCGTTAATATTTCGGGATTGTACGGCATAGATATTAGTGAAATAAGGATAGTCCTGAATGAAAGCGGAACGGTTGAAGAAACCGCGGAGATATTGAGGGGCGAATTAGCGGATACTGTAAAAATAATGGTTACTAAAAGGTGAGGAATATGACGGTTCTTGGCGACAGCATAAAACGGATTTTTTCAAGCGACAGGATAAGAAAAATTGCCGTGGTTTGCGGACTTGCGCTTATGGTGCTTATTCTGCTCAGCAGTTTTTTCGGCGGCAAAAGCGACAGCAAACCTAAATATGAAACTGACAGCATAGACTGCACCGAACTTGAAAAAAAGCTCGAAGAAAAGCTGAAAGCACTTATACTGCAAATCGACGGCGTAGGAAAAGTCAGCGTAATGGTGACTGTTGACAGAACCGAATATGTTGTATATGAAAAAAACAACAAAGCGGACGCAAATGACAGCGAATATTCGCAGGAAACGGAGGTGGTCCTTGCGGGAAACTCAAAAGAACCGCTTACAGTCGGGAAAATTATGCCCGTGGTGCGTTCGGCGGCTATAGTGTGCGAGGGCGCGGGAGATCCCGTTATTCGCGAGAGAGTTGCAAATATTGCCGCAAAGGCTCTTGATATAGGCATTTCGAGGGTATATGTGGCTTATTGATTTTAATCAAAGGAGAACTTGTATGAAAATGAAAAGGCTCAATCTTATTATCGGGAAAAAGCAGATAGCGATAGCGTCATTGACGGTATTGCTGGGTGCGGCGGTTGCGGTGAATTTCATCGTACAAAGCGGAAAGAAAGAACTTTCGGATCCTGTAAAAGAGGTAGGTTCAAACTACGGGGATATGGAATATGTTTCGGATAATTCGGGAAGCACCGACGGATATTTTGCGAGCGCAAGGCTTGAAAAACAGCAGGCGCGCGACGAGGCGGCGCAGGTTTTGTCGGTTATGTATCAGGGCGGAGATATGACTGCTGACGAGCTTAATTCAACCGAGCAAAGCGCACAGAATTTAAGTCAGCTTATAGCAAGCGAAAACGCCGTTGAAACCATGCTTAAAGCACAGGGATTTGAGGACGCATTGTGCTACATAACGGCAAACGGCGCAAACATCATAGTAAAAACAGACGGTCTTGACGAAGCAGGCGCTGCTAAAATCAAATCCGCTTTGCTGTCAGAAGTTGAAGTAAGCGCAGATAAGATTACGATTGTTGAAGTGAAGTAGGTGGTTTTAGCAAGGGGAAAACCTTTTGAAAAAGGTTTTCCCCTTGAACCCCTGTTGTCAGTTGACAATATTCAGTGTACAGTAGTCAGTTATGGTATCCGCCTTGCGGCGGATAATATTAGATTGTTTTGAAACTAAAAGAGCGTTTAGTTTAAAACAACGTTGGCGATATAAAGTTTTTTGAAAAGGAGTCCAGAGGGAAAACTTTTTTTCAAAAAAGTTTTCCCTCTGGCAGGGGCGTGGGG
>CANQOJ010000226.1 GCA_947625455.1 uncultured Clostridia bacterium
CTTCAAACCCCGCCACCGTACAGCTTTCGTCAGCTGACGCCGTCAGGAATATAACGGGCGTATCGCTCTGCGATTTGATTTTCGAGCAAACCGCAAGTCCGTTGCCGTCCTCAAGTGAAATATCAAGCAATACACATTCAAACTTTTCACTCTCGAAAAATCTCAGCCCGTCAGTCACACCCCGCGCATGAGTAACTGAAAAACCCTCGCCGCTCAGAAATTCAGAAAGGCTTTTTGCCAGCGAGATGTCGTCCTCTATCAGAAGTATGCCGTGCATAATTTAGCTCCTTATCTGTTGCAGTAATAGTATCCCAAAATTATTATAACAAATTTCAGAACTTTCCGCAATAAAAATTTTGTAATATTACAAAATTGTAATGAAAAAGTAACGTAATTGTTATATTGATGTGTTATCATAGAGTAAAAGGAGGAATTACAACAATGGAACTGCTTAAAATTGAAAAACTCTGCAAGGTATACGGCAAGGGCGAAAATGCTGTCACGGCATTGAACGATGTTTCGTTTTCTGTTCCAAAAGGGCAGATGCTTGCGGTCATAGGCGCGTCGGGTTCGGGAAAATCAACGCTTTTGCACATAATCGGCGGAGTAGACAGACCGACTTCGGGAAAAGTTTTCCTTGACGGTCAGGACGTATTCAAACAAAACAACTCAAATCTCGCTATCTTCCGCAGACGGCAGGTAGGTCTTATCTACCAGTTTTACAACCTTATTCCCGTGCTTAACGCAGAGGAGAACATAACTTTACCCATGATTATGGACGGTAGAAAACCCGATCCCGAACACGTCAAAAAGCTTCTTATGTCGCTTGACCTATATGAACGCAGGCATCATCTGCCCTCCCAGCTTTCGGGCGGACAACAGCAGCGCGTTTCGATAGGGCGCGCGCTGTTTAACTCTCCCGCGGTCATTCTCGCTGATGAACCCACGGGAAACCTTGACAGCAAAAACAGCGCGGAAATTGTCGAACTTCTCAGAAAGTCAAACCAAGAGTTAAATCAGACTATGATAATAATAACGCATGACGAGAAAATCGCGCTTCAGTGCGACAGGATAATTACGCTTTCTGACGGTATGATCATAAGCGATAAGGAAAACTAAAGGAGGCGGGAAGATGTTTACGGGAAAACTTGCCCTGCGGTATATAAAGGAGCAAAAACGCCACAGCGTGCTTACCGTGTGCAGTATAACAGCGGCTGTTGCGTTTGTGGCTATGCTGTTTATAGTTGCAAGTTCGGTTATTGAAACAATGTACAACTATAATTATCAGCAAACGCCCTACCATACGGTTGTAGATATATCGCTTGTGGTCGACAACTATGATGAATATGCCGAAAATTTCAAGGAAGACTTTATCAATAATTACGGAACAATAAACGAAATAGATTATAGAGACGAATATAATCCCAGCGTAACATATCAGTGCTTTTTTACAAAGTCTTTGCCCATAAATTCGGGATATCTGAATGATTTTGTAAATGAGCTTCTTTTTAAAGCGGGATTTCCGAGCGAGGATGTATACGACGTCGGAGGAGCTTTACGTCATCACAATACCGACCTTGACTTTTTAAAGCCTATAAGCAGCGGTGCAAGAAAGCAGTGGATGTCAATTTTCGCGCTGATGTATTTGGTGGCGGTGGTTATTGTCATTTCGCTCAGACTACTTATAGACACGGCGTTTGAAATATCGTCAAAGGAGCGCGAAAAACAGTTCGGCGTTTTGCAGTCCATAGGCGCAACGCCAAAGCAGATAACGAAAATCATAACATTAGAGGGCGTTATACTGTCGGCTGTCGGAGTGCCTTTAGGACTGCTGTTGGGAACGGGAATAGCGTTTGTTATATATAAGATATTTGAGTACAGCAAAATTATGGAAGCATTTGTTTCGGCAGAAACAGTACAGCAGATACTCGAATTCAGCGTAAACCCGTGGTTTATGGTTATCGCGGGAATAACGGGATTTGGCTGGGTATTGCTTTCGGCATACGGCACGGGCAGACGCTGTATAAAGAAAAGCCCCATACAGGCAATCAGCGCAAGAAGCGACAAAGTAAAACTCCCCAAAAGGCGCAGCCTTATTGATAAGCTGTTTGTGAAGATATTCGGCTGGGAGGGCGATCTTGCCGCGCGCAACAACCGCCGTCAGCCAAAACGCTTTATAGTATCCGTCGTTTCGCTTACCGTTTCGATAACGCTTTATGCGGCGGTTTCTACGGCGGTTACGATTTTGGATGACTTTGTTAACAGGACTGTATATGCGGGAGTTGAATTTGAATTTGCTCCGAGAGGTTCTAATATTTCAAGTGTTGGGGGAACAGAAATCAGTATAGATGATTTGGGCAAGTTTTCGTATCGGGAGGCTGAAAAGCGCATTAAAGAAAGCGGACTGTTTGAAGAGTCCATGATTTATGTTGATACAGGTTTAGATAAGAAAAATGAATCGACAGGCTACCGTGATTACGTAGAAATCGCTTATGTAAATGAAGCAACGTACAATTATATTTTCGACGAAGTATACGGCGAGCGGGATATAAGCGGTGTGCATTTTGATGCGATTGAACCGCCTATGTCATACGAGGAGTTTGCCAAGTCAAATTCGTATATTATGATATACTCCAATTACCTTGAAAGAATAGGTACGATTTCGGAAAATAAAGATAAATTTACCATGAGGAATGATGAATATCAAATGACACATTTTTCCGAAAATATAAAACCCGAATATAAGGACTATTTCAAAGAGGTAAGCACAGGGAACAGCGACTATTTTTATTACGAATACGAAAACTCAGAGGATATAACATTAGACATAGCATACGTTATAGATGAAGGTCGGAAATATATAAACGACGCCTCGACAACTTATGTCGGGAGGAGCTTTTCAAACTGTAAGTTTATAGGTTCTCTTGACGCATATGAAAACGGGGAGTATAAGAAAACTGATAAGGCGCTTGAAATATTTAATTATCAGTCGGCTTACGGTAGAATTATGTGCGACCTTAAAAACCCCGATGATTATGAAAAAGTGAAGGAGTTTGTGGAAAACAACACCGATGTAATTTTAGAATATTATGATTTTTTTGACAGCGTTCGCAAGACAAAGGCTTTATTAGGGGCGATAAATATCGGTTCAAATGTCCTTGTTATAATGTTCGCGCTTGTGGCGGTCATAAATATGGTGAACGTTCTCTCGACGGGAATTATAAACCGCAGGGGCGAATTAGCGTCGCTTCAGAGCGTAGGAATGACCGAAAAGCAAATGAACAAAATGACCGTTCTGGAATGTCTGCAATATGTGTTCATTTCGGGGATTATGTCAATAATCCTGTGCGAAATCATCATGGGCGGCACAATGGCGCTGTTCTCGATACTGGGAGAGGGAGTTGTAGAGAATATATTCGGCAATGTGGTATGGGCGTTCGGTATTCCCGTGCTAAAGGTGCTGA
>CANQOJ010000227.1 GCA_947625455.1 uncultured Clostridia bacterium
CACTGGATGTAGAGAATCCCATATCATTATAACACAACCACTGTGTCGCATTTTCAACCATTAATTTTTCAACAATTCTGCTCGTCGTTTTTATCGTCAGTCCATGCAAGAACAACCTCCGCAGGCTTTACAAACGCGCAGATGTTATCAACATGCTCGTTGGTTTCATCACCGTAAATCCCGTTTTTAAGCCAAATCACTTTTTCTGCGCCTAATGCGCCTTTCAGCTTTTCTTCAATTTCAGTCTTTGTCATATCGGGATTTCTGCCCTTACTAAGCAGGCAAGCCTCGGTAGTAATAACCGTACCCTCGCCGTCCGTATGCACCGAACCGCCCTCCAGGACAAATCCGCTGTAATCGTACATATCCGCATTGTACAAATCGCAGAGTTTTCTCGCCATTTTGTCGTCTTTATCCCACGGGAAATACAATCCGTCATAAAGTCCGCCCCATGCGTTGAAGCTCCAGTTAATCCCGCGCAATTCGCCGTTGTTATTCACCACAAACGTAGGCGCGTAATCCCTTGCCCATGCGTCGTCGCTTGTCATCTCGACCACGCGTATTTTTGCCGACAGCATACCTCTTGCGTTTTCATACTGTCTGTCGGACGCGCACACCGTGACGTTTTCGCTTTGCGCGATTGCCTCGCACACCTCGCAAAACGCCTTTCTTGCGGCATAACCGCCGTAACTCCAGCTGTCCGCGCGCTCGGGGAATATCAGTATACAGCCGTAATGCTCTGAAAATTCGGCAGGCATATAAAACCCGTCCTGCTTTGGAACAGAATTTAAAACGTTCATAATTTAACCTTTGAACTGATTTTCACATTTAATCACTATATATTATATCACACAATCATCAAAAAGTCAAGGCAATACTTTAAAGCAATGATGTACAAATTATACAATATTCGTCCGAAAATCAATGCATATTTTGGTATACGTTTTGTGATTTTTATGTTGACAAATGAACAAAAATGTGATAAAATCATTCATAGCGTTGAATTTTTACATACTGACGCGAACGATGATTGAGAGATGTTGGAGGTTTTTTATGACTAACAAGAATTTGGCGATTTTGGGTTTCGTACTCGCTTTGGTTTTGGGCGGCGTTCCCGGACTTATTGTTTCGGCTGTCGCTCTTAAGAAGATGAAGGATTCGGGCGATGAAGACGGTAAGGGTCTTGCTATTGCAGGTCTTGTAATAGGCATTGTTGAAACGGCTATTATCGTTCTTACCCTGGCTTGCACCGGCTGCACAGTAGGCTGCGCTCTTTGTGCTGCTGCGTCTGAAGGTTAATCGCAAAAAACGTTTGCCCCGTCGTTTCGGCGGGGTAATTTTTTATGAAAGGATAATTTATGTTTCCCGGATTTTCAATTCCGCTGCCCGACTTTCTGCCTGTGGACAACTTCTTCCTTAGTTCTTATGCACTCTGCGCAATAGCGGGGATATTCACGGCTTGCCCGCTCGGCATACACTATTACAAAAAGCGCACGGGTGATGATATTTCTCTTATTCTGGTGTTTTTATTCGGTGCGATAGGCGTTTTTATCGGAATGCACATTTTGTACGGAATAACAAACATAGGATACTGGGGCAGACTGTTTGAAGCCAAGAACTTTGAAGAATTCATAAGAGGATTTGTAAGAATTTTCGGCGGTTCGGTCTTTTACGGAGGACTTATAGGCGGACTTATTGCGGGCGGCATATCGGCAAAGCGCATGAAACTGCCAATGAAAGATGTTACGGACTGCTGTGCGCCTGCTATTGCAATTTTCCACGGTTTCGGGAGAATAGGCTGTTTTCTGGGCGGGTGCTGTTACGGAGTGGAATGGGAACACGGCGTTACATTTACAAACTCGCTTGTTGAAAGCGCAAACGGTGTGCCAAGAGTGCCCGTGCAGTTGTTTGAGTCGGGATTTGAGTTTGCACTGGGGATTGCGCTGTGGATAATGCTAAGCAGAAAAAAGCTGTACGGAAGACTGCTGTGCGTTTATCTGCTCGTGTATCCTGTCGGGAGGTTCATTGTTGAGTTCTGGCGGGGCGACGAGTACAGAGGATTTCTGTTCGGACTGTCAACTTCCCAGCTCATAAGCATAGGCTTCTTTGTCGGTACAATAATATTCTTAATCGTAAGTTTGAGAAAGCAAAAACTACAACCGCAAAGCAACAATTAGGGGAACAAAGTACGCCAAAGGGTGGATTTAGCAAGGGGAAAACCTTTTGAAAAAGGTTTTCCCTTGACTACTTTTTAAAACTATTATTAAGGCTGGTAACGATGAGAAACTCCATACCAAAATAATTCATCAATGTTTCGCTTTACCAAACCTTGTTTTGATATAAACGTCGGGGGCACCTGCCCTGCTAGAGGTTAGAGATTAAGAGGTTAGAGGTTAGAGTTTGTATTAAAACAAGGTTTGAAAAGGAAATCTTGTCTTGAATTAAACTCTAGCCTCTTAAAGCATTTTACGCTCTTTGCCACCAAAGCAAGCCCCGCGGCGGCGAAACAAGGCTAAAGCCTTAAGTCTGCTTCTTCCAAAGGCTAGGAGCTTTTATCGGACAGAACTTGTGTTAATCATTTGTAGTTTGCATCTAACAGAACTTGCGCTGTCAGCCTTTGGAAGAAGCAGACTCACTGCGTAAGCAGTGGTTTCGCCGCCGCGGGGCGGTGCTTTGTTGCCGAACGCTCTTTTTCTTTTATGCGCAAAAGAACCCCACCGTCATCAGCCGTAATAGAAAGTTTTGAAAAGGGGTCTGAACCGCCCCCAAAAAGTTAGACAAAATTAAAAAGGAAGAATTGTGGAAAGCGACTAAGAGCAATCTTGGTCGCTTTTGCTATGCAATACTTAAGCGGTAGTCAACAGGAGACATTCCATCAAGCTTAAGCTTGATGCGCTTGGTATTGTACCATTCAATATAGGCTACAAGTTCGGATATAAAATGCTCTACTGATGAGAACTCCTGCAAGTAAAGCAGTTCGGACTTGAGCAGTCCAAAGAAGTTCTCGGCGCAGGCATTATCGAGACAATTGCCCTTTCTTGACATGCTTTGCCTTATGCCTTTGTCTTTAAGCATTTGCTGGTAATGCTTATGCTGATATTGCCAACCTTGATCCGAGTGCAGAATGAGGTTAGTGTTGTCGGGAATTTTTGCAAACGCCTGATTGAGCATATCTGTAATCAGTTTCAAATTTGGGTGATAGCTAAGACTGTAAGCTACAACCTCGCCGTTGAAAAGGTCTATAATCGGCGAAAGATACAGTTTTATGCCAAACAAGGCAAATTCTGTTACGTCCGTTACCCATTTCTGATTCGGCTTGTCCGCATTGAAATCACGTTCAAGCAGATTGGGCGCAACTTTCCCAACTTCACCTCTGTATGAGCAATATTTCTTCATTCTTACACGGCAAATTATGCCCATTTCATGCATTAAACGCTGTACTGTCTTGTGATTGACGAGG
>CANQOJ010000228.1 GCA_947625455.1 uncultured Clostridia bacterium
TCAGCCATCTGACCGCCATTGAGCATTACAGTGCCATTGAAGTCTGTGTCCGCAATCTGATCGAGTTCGTCATTAAGCTGATTGAACTCCAACTGCATAGCGTCGCGGTCAACCTCGTTCTGGTATGTGCCCGTAGCCGCTTCTTCTGCCAACTCTTTCATTCTCTGGAGAATTGAGTGAGTTTCCTGCGCAGCGCCCTCGTATGTCTGAATCATGTTGATACCGTCCTGAGAGTTGCGAACTGCCTGATTAAGACCGCGAATCTGGCTTCTCATTTTCTCGGAAACTGCCAAACCTGCTGCGTCGTCGCCTGCACGGTTGATTCTGTAACCCGAAGAAAGCTTTTCAGATGACTTTTTAAGACCTGCAACGTTAGCGTTGAGCTTGTTGTACGCATTCAATGCGTTCATGTTATGCTGTACTACTCGCAACTCTGAAAATAGTACAAAAATTTTACTAGTTTTGGCGCTGTACCGTTAAATGTTTTAGGTTGTTTTGAACTAATAATTTGCTGTAATTGTGTAACAAAATGTCAGATACTGTAATTATATGTTATTATCTGTTAGAATATGTTAGTAAATGTCAGCAGAATGTCAGATTGTTGAAAACTGTATTTCCACATAATGGAATTTTTGTGTAGAAAAGTTCAAGCATTCCCTAAGTAATCTCCGTTTAATGTTTTCTGAAAAAACAAATTTGACTTAACAAAATCGCAGGAAAAATAAACAAAACAGGCGTGTCGAGTTGAAAACTTTTTGTGCGTTGCAACAAGCTTTTTGCAAAAAACGTAAAAATGTGTAAAAAATTGTTGACTATTTTTGACAAGTGAGAGATAATTAGAATAAGTAATTAACGATTGCGTTGATTACAATAAAAATAAGGGGGACTGATTTATGATAATCAGAAAAATCGAGCCGATTGTTTCGGCAAAGCGAAAGCGCGTTGCGGCTTATGCGCGCGTTTCTATGGACGGCGACAGCATGACAAATTCTCTCGAAGCGCAAAAGGACTACTTTTCAAAGCTTATCGAAAGCGCGCCGGAATGGGAATTTGCGGGAATTTACGCCGACGAGGGCATTTCGGGAACTCAATCCGCAAACCGTCGGGAGTTTTTGCGGATGCTGGACGACTGCGAAACGGGGAAAATTGACATTATACTTACAAAATCAATTTCGCGGTTCGCGAGAAATACCATAACGCTTCTTAAAACTGTCAGGCATTTAAAGGACTTGGGCATTGAGGTGCGGTTTGAACGCGAGAATATAAGCACCATGGACGCGTCAAGCGAACTGCTTATGACAATCCTGACGTCATTTGCCCAGGAAGAAAGCCGAAGCATTTCGGAAAACGTCAAATGGGGAATACGCAGGGGCTTTGAAGAGGGGCAAATGAACGCGTTTACGCTTTACGGTTACAGAGCGGAAAACGGAAAGCTGAAAGTTGTGCCAGAAGAAGCTGCTGTCGTAAGGCTTATTTACGAGAATTTCCTCAACGGCTGTACTACCGCAAAGACAGAAAAACAGCTTGCGGAAATGGGCATAAAGTCGTATCGGGGAAAGCACTTTTCAAAGGACGCCATAAGACAGGTTTTAAGGCAGGAAAAATACACGGGCTGTGCAACGCTTCAGAAATATTACATAGAAAATCACATCACCCATAAAAAGCGCCGCAATATGGGAGAACTTCCGAAGTATTTCGTTGAAAGTTCGCATGAACCCATTATAGACCGCGCGGTTTTTGACGAGGTACAGCAGGAGATAAAACGCAGGCGGGAAATGGGGATATTTGCGGCGGGAGCGGTCGTCACAAATTGTTTTACAAGCAAAATTCAGTGCGAGAAATGCGGAAAGAATTACAGGCGGTATAAAAAAGTTCATAAAGACGGAACGGAGCTTGTGCGGTGGCGATGCTCCGTTAAAAAAACGCTTGGCGAGAAATTTTGCGACAACGGCGACATAACCGAAGATGAACTTAAATATGCGTGTACAGTTGCGCTGGGGGAAGATGAGTTTGACGAGGAGGCATTCAGCGAAAATGTTTTGAATATTCTGGTGACAGAAAAAGGTACTCTCCTGTTTACACTCGCCGATAAAAGTCGGTGTGTTGTTGATTGGAGGTAATTTTTTTATGGAAAAACAAGTTATGGTCATTCCCGCAAGTCAGAAAGACGAGGCAGAAATTGCGCCGTTAGTTGAAAGAAAGCGTGTTGCGGGATATGCGAGAGTGTCTACGGAGTTTGAAGAACAGCAGTCGAGTTACACGGCGCAGGTTGAATATTATACAAAGTATATTCTTGAGCGGCGGGATTGGGAGCTTGTCGGAATTTACACCGACGAGGGCATAACCGCCACTAATACTAAACTCCGCGATGGTTTCAACAAGATGATTGAGGACGCGCTGGAGGGCAGGATTGACTTGATAGTGACGAAATCCGTGAGCCGTTTTGCAAGAAACACGGTTGATTGTCTTTCGGCTATACGAATGTTAAAGGACAAGGGGATTGAAGTCTACTTTGAGAAAGAGAACATTCACACGCTTGACAGCAAGGGAGAGCTGCTGATAACGATAATGTCAAGCCTTGCGCAGGAAGAAAGCAGAAGCATTTCGGAAAACGTGACGTGGGGGCTTAGGAAGCGTTTTGCGGACGGAAATTTTTCGGTTGCATACAGCAGATTTTTAGGCTATGACAAGGGCGCTGACGGGAAAATGGAGATAAATTATGAGGAGGCGAAAATAGTTCAGCTTATTTACAAGCTTTATCTTGACGGATATTCGGACTATCATATCGCGGGTTATCTTACGGCGCAGAATATTCCTACACCTTGCAAAAAGGAGAAATGGTGTGTGTCGACAGTGAGGAGCATTTTGCTTAATGAAAAATACAAAGGCGACGCAATGCTTCAGAAATCGGTAACTGTTGACTATCTGACGAAAAGGAAGAAGAAAAACGAGGGCGAAGCGCCGCGTTATTACGTCAAGGGCAGTCACGAAGCGATAATCCCGCCCGCTGTTTTCGATATGGTGCAGACTGAGCGCGGCAGGCGGTGGGAACTTATTAAGAGGACAAGGCTGGGCAAATACAGCGGGGTGAGTATGTTCTGCACGAAAATACGCTGCGGTGACTGCGGTTGCTGGTATGGACCTAAAACATGGCACAGCGGCACTCGCTATGAAAAGGTGGTATTTCAGTGCAACAGCAAGTACAAAAAAGCCGAGGTCTGCAAAACGCCTAACCTCAGTGAAAACGATATAAAGCGTCTTTTTGTTGAAGCAATGCGGCTTTCGGAATGGAGCGATGACGCATGGAGTGCAAATGTAAAAAGCGCCGTGGCATATAGGGAGGGGAGAGAGTTGTCTTTTTGCTGAAAAACGGCGGGAAAGCGGAGAGCGCGCATGGGCGCAGTATATAGTTGACAGTGTAA
>CANQOJ010000229.1 GCA_947625455.1 uncultured Clostridia bacterium
CAATTAGAAGTTAGAGGTTAGAGGTAAGAGGTAAGAGTTGAAGTCAAGCCAACTTTAACCGGAAAAGTTGGTTGTACCGCTAGGCAAAAAACGCGCTCTAAACAGAAAAATCACGTTTGACTTCAATTCTAGCTTCTAGCCTCTTAGCGTCTAGCCTCTAGTTGGTATTTGTTACAAAATTGTAATAATTTTTTTGGTAAAACTGCTTGCATTTTTGAGTTGATTGTGATAGAATATAAAAGAGATTTTTTTAGAGGTGTATGATTTGAGTAGTTCTTATAAGCGCCCAAACCGTAAAAAAAAGCGCAGAGTACCAACGGCTACTGTCGCTTTGTACATAGCTATGGTAGTTATAATTCTGGGAATTTGCGCGGTCGTGTTTATTGTCGGATTTAACGTATTGAACAGCGAAGGTGAAAGCTCAAAGGGAAGTTCTTCGATTATTTCAAGTTCAAGTTCAAACGGCGGTTTTATCCTGCCGAATGATGAACAGCCGAGTTATTCTTCGTCAATTCAAAGCAGTTATGAAAGTTCATCTGACAGCAGTATTCCCGAGAGTTCTTCATCCGACGAAAGCAGTTCTTCAAGTAAACAGGAACAGTCATCTTCGGGTCAGAGCAGTTCGTCTGATCCAAATTCCGAGGTAAATGTGAACGAAAAGTTCGATAAGGAATTTTTCAAGGACGACTTGTTTATAGGCGACAGCATTTTCACGGGTCTTTATCTCTATGATTTCCTCGATCAGGCGAATGTAGCCGCAAAGGTAGGATATACGCCCTACGGCGCGCTTAACGGCGCATTTGACTCAAAGGGAATAACCGCATTGTCCTACGCGAAACAGCGTTCTCCCAAGCGCATATTCATTCTTCTGGGAAGCAACGCCATGTCCTCGTCGTCCGAATTAAACGCGCTTAAAAACAGTTACTCAAATCTCCTGACAACAATTCACTCGGAAATTCCGAAAGCAAAAATATGCTGTATCTCAATTACTCCCGTTGCGCGCAAAACGGATTATCCTAATGTAGACAATTCTGTTGTGCGCTCGATGAACGAATATATAGAACAGCAGTGCAAGGCACTCGGAGTTGACTATTTTGATTTTTATTCCCAAATAAGCGATGACGAGGGATATTTCCTTACGGATTACGCTGAAGTTGACGGAATGCATTTCAAAGCGGGTACATATAGACTGTTGTTGGCTGAACTTCAGAAAAAATACTCATAAAACACAGAAAAGAAAGGAAAACAAATTATGAAAAAAACAGTATTGACAGCACTCTGCGCGGCTTTCTGCCTTGCGCTCTGCGGTTGTGACAACGGCGAAAATCCCTCGTCAAACAACAATTCAAGCAGTTCGGTTTCTTCAAATCCCTCAAATTCCGAAACAAGTTCCGAAACCGAAAACAGCGGGAATACAGAGGACGCTAAAAGCAAAGCCGAAAAGCTTTTAAGTGAAGTTGAATTTCCGGGCATGGTAGAGGTTACGGCTGATAAATTCGCTGTTTATTATGGCATTGAGGAAGCTGACGTAAGCGAATGTGCGGCATATATATGCGGTTCGGGCGCTGCGCCCGACGAGTTCGGAATTTTCGTTGCAAAGGACGCAGAAGCTGCAGAAAGAATAAAGACAGCGCTTGAAACCCGCGTTCAGTCACAGTACGATACGTTTAAGGATTACACGCCCGACGCTATGTACCGTTTTGACGATGATTTCATTGAAGTAAACGGAACGACGGTAATATACGCTGTTTGCAGCGATAACGAAAAGGCGAAAGAAATTCTTAAATAATCAAGGAACAAATTATGGTCGTAGAATGTATTGTAATAATCGGCGTTTTTGTGCTTATGGACGTGATTTTCCTGCGCACGCATCATAAAGCGTGGGCGTTGGCGTTATTGCCGTTGGGGATCGTGCCGCTGGCAAACGTTATACTCGAAGTCGTTGTAAAGACGCTTTTGCATATAGAAGTTCCGGTGTTCGGCGGGATACTGGTGCTGACAGTGGCGGTGGCGGTAGAAGCAACGCTTCTGGGATTTTGCTCGTCGCTGATAGAAAGCAAGCGTTCAAAGGCGTCGTTTATTTCAATATCAAATACGTTTAATATTGCTCTTGCAATTATATTGATTTTGAATATCCTTGAAAAGGCAGATATGTTATCTACCATAATGGTTTAAATAGCCTAATGAAATTTTTTAGCAGGAAGATAATGTTCAAAGACGAACATTATTTGCCTGCTTTATCTTTATATTTACTTGTACTTGACAATTCGGTCAATATGTAGTATAATGTATATGTTGAAATATCAAAACACGCAAATTTTCTTTGCGTAAAAATAAAGCATCGGAGGAAAAGAAATGGGACTTACTTTAACAGAAAAAATCATCAAGGCGCATATCGTTGACGGCGAAATGAAAAAAGGCTCTGAAATCGGACTTAAAATCGACCAGACCCTTACTCAGGACGCCACGGGTACAATGGCGTATCTTCAGTTTGAGGCAATGGGAGTAGACCGCGTTAAAACCGAACGTTCGGTGGCGTATATCGACCACAACACCCTTCAGAGCGGCTTTGAAAACGCCGACGACCACCGTTTTATAGGCTCTGTCGCTAAAAAACACGGTATCTGGTTTTCACGTCCCGGAAACGGCATTTGCCATCAGGTTCACCTTGAACGCTTCGGAAAGCCCGGTAAAACCCTTATCGGCTCTGACAGCCACACTCCTACGGGCGGCGGCATAGGTATGCTCGCAATGGGCGCGGGCGGTCTTGACGTTGCCGTGGCAATGGGCGGCGGCGCTTATTACATAACAATGCCCAAAGTTGTTAAAGTAAACCTTACGGGAAAACTCGGCGACTGGGTTTCCGCAAAGGACGTTATCCTTGAAGTTCTCCGCAGATTGTCAGTAAAAGGCGGCGTGGGCAAGGTAATGGAATACTGCGGCGAGGGAATAAAGAGCCTTTCTGTTCCCGAGCGCGCTACTATCACAAATATGGGCGCCGAGCTTGGCGCTACAACTTCAATCTTCCCGTCAGATGAAACAACGCTTGCTTTCCTTAAAGCACAGGGCAGAGAAGAGGATTATGTTGAATTGTCGGCAGACGCTGACGCGGTTTATGATGAAGAAGTGGATATCGATTTGTCAAAGCTTGTTCCTCTCGCGGCTTGCCCTCATTCTCCCGACAACGTAAAGTCGGTCGAGGAAATAGGCAAGATAAAGATAGACCAGGTCTGCATAGGCTCTTGTACAAACAGTTCTTTGCAGGATATGCGCAAAGTTGCGCACATTCTGAAAGGAAAAACCGTTCACCCCGACGTATCTCTGGCTATTGCACCGGGCTCAAAGCAGGTGTTCAACCAGATAGCCGAGGAGGGAACGCTTTCAATTTTGATTGAGGCAGGCGCAAGAATACTCGAAAG
>CANQOJ010000230.1 GCA_947625455.1 uncultured Clostridia bacterium
GTTTACTGCGACAGCGCGGAACAGTTGCTCGTAAAGAGTTTCAGAAAGGCTGTAAGGATTGAGGTGGCGAATGCGAAAAAGCGACCTATAAACACACGGATAAATATGCTCAACAGGCTTATCGCCTCAAACAGGTTTTTTGTTGTCAACGAATGCAGACGAACAATCGACGCAATAGAAAGCGCCGTGTGGGACGAGAAAAATCTGCATACGGACAAACGCCTCGATAACGGCACTTCAAATATCGACAGCCTCGACGCACTCGAATATGCAATAGAGAGATTTGAAAAGCAGATATTTAAATTATAAGCAAAACTGATTCCGTATACAGCGGAGGGATTCAGTATACAGTGGACAGTGTACAATGGACAGTCATGGTGTTCACTTCGTGAACGATTTAGATTGTTTTGAATTTAGGAGAGCGTAAACCTGTTGAGGGTTTATGCTCTTTTAGTTTCAAAACAATCTAATATTTATCCGCGCATTATCCGCTTCGCGGATAATGCGCGGATACTTTTACTGATTACTGTACATTGTACACTGTCAACTGACTACAGTTGCAAGTTGAATAACAATCGCTGTGTTTTTGCGCATAAAATTGTAAAAAAGTGCAGTTGACATGGAGAATTTTGTGTGCTATAATTTATATACAAATAAGGCATTGTTGTGAATAAACCACAGGCTGTCCATTTAATGGTCAGGGATAAGAAACAGCACGCTTTTTTGTGCTGTAAGAAAACCCCGCGGGAAATTTTTCTGCGGTTTTTTTGCGGATTCACGACAAAGCATACAGAAAAATCGTGAGGTGATTTCCTTTGAGCGAGGAAAAAGAGAAAACAAGCTTTGTTACAAAAGCCGCAACGCTTATTGTCGACAAGCGAAAGGGATTTTTCCTGTTCTTTATTCTGGCGGCGGTTTTCTGCGTTTTCGGTATGCAGTGGACAAAGGTAAACAACGACATAACGTCATACCTCCCCGATACAACCGAAACAAAACGCGGTCTTACGCTTATGAACGAGCAGTTTGTCACATACGGTTCTGCGAACGTTATGATCGACAACGTGACGTATGAAACCGCCGAACAGCTTGCGGAAGAAATGCTTAAGATTGACGGCATATCCGAGGCTGTTATTGACCGTACTGACGCGCACTACCATAACGGCGCGGCTATGATTTCGGTGACATTCAAGGGCGAAGCTGAAGATGAAATAGCCAAGAATGCCATGATAAAGCTGAAAGAGCTTATTGAGCCGTATGACGTGTACATTTCGAGCGAAGTCGGCGAAAATCAAGCGGACAGCATTGCCGCAGAAATGCAGATAGTTGTAGTTATCGTTATCGTCATAGTCGTAGCGGTGCTTTTGTTCACGTCAAAGACGTACATGGAAGTGCCGGTTATGCTGATAACATTCGGCATGGCGGCGCTGCTGAATATGGGAACAAACTTCCTGCTCGGAGAAATTTCGTTTGTTTCTAACTCGATTGCCGTTGTGCTTCAGCTTGCGCTGGCTATCGACTATGCGATTATTCTCTGCAACAGATATACCGAAGAACGCGTTACGCATGACGCGAGAATGGCGGTTATAATTGCGCTGAGCAAGGCTATACCCGAAATATCGTCAAGCTGTCTTACTACGGTTTCGGGACTTGTGGCAATGATGTTCATGCAGTTTAAACTCGGTCTTGACCTTGGCGTTGTGCTGATAAAGGCGATATTCTTCAGCATACTTTCGGTATTTACGCTTATGCCCGGACTTCTGATGTCATTTTCCGGTCTAATCGACAAAACTCATCACAGAAACTTTGTGCCGAATATCACGGCGGTAGGCAAGGCTGACGTTAAAACAAGATTTGTCATTCCTCCGATATTCGTTGTTGTTCTGGTTATGGCGTTCATTTTTTCAAATCAGTGCAACTATGTATATGACTACGCTTCGGGTACTACATATAAGAAAAACGACTCGCAGATTGCCGAGGAGAAGATACGAAACAACTTCACTGTCGACAATCTGATGGTAATGATAGTGCCGTCGGGAGATTACGAATCGGAGCAGAAACTGCTTTTGGAGATAGCGTCCGATCCCGCCGTAAACTCAACGCAAGGTCTTGCAAATACCGAAGCTATGGACGGATATTATCTTACTGACGCGCTTACTCCGAGACAGTTTGCGGAACTTATCGACATGGACGTTGAGGCTATATCGGTTTTGTACTCGGCTTATGCGGTATCGCAGGACGATTACGGAAAACTTATGGGCAACATTTCCGACTACGGCGTGCCGCTTATTGATATGTTCGACTATGTTTATGAGCAGAAAGAGTCGGGAGTCATAACGCTTGACGACGAGATGACGGATATGCTTGACGAGCTCAACGGCAAGCTGACTGACGCTAAATTACAGCTTAAAACCGACGAATATTCCCGCCTGCTTATCAAGACAAACCTGCCTATGGAGGGCGAGGAAACCTTTGCTAAACTGAAAGAATTTCACGAGATAATGTACAAATATTACCCTGAGGACAACTCGTACATTGTCGGCGACTCAACAAGCGACCTTGATTTGTCGACGTCATTTGTTGACGACAACCTTATGATAAGCATTTTATCGGCGCTGTTTGTCCTGGTAATTCTTGTGTTCACATTCAAGTCCGCGGGACTTCCCGTTTTGCTTATGGCGATAATCGAGGGCGCGATTTGGATAAACTTCTCCGTGCCTGCTGTTGAGAACACGAACATTTTCTTCTTAAGCTACCTTATTGTAAGTTCAATTCAAATGGGCGCGAATATCGACTATGCTATTGTTATTTCAAGCCGTTATTCGGAATTAAAACACGAGATGCCGCCGAAAGAGGCTATTGTCGAAACGCTTAATCAGGCTTTCCCGACAATAATTACTTCGGGCATGATACTGTCGGTTGCAGGTCTGCTTATCGGATTTATGTCATCAGACGTGGCTATATCGGCTGTCGGCGAATGTTTAGGACGCGGCACGCTTATTTCAATAGTGCTTGTAATGTGCGTATTACCGCAGATTTTACTGCTTGGCGATACGATTATAGAAAAGACCTCGTTTACGCTGAAGAAAATTGACAGAATACATCATACCTCGGGCTTTATCCGTGTAAACGGGCGCGTGAGAGGTTATATAAGCGGAATTGTTGACGCGGACATAAGCGGAATTATTCACGGAGAATTAAGCGCACAGCTTGACAGCAATGACGCGGCGGCGCTCCGTGAGAGGATTGACAAGAATATTGCCGATTCCTCCGAGGACGAAGAAAGCATATTGACGGAGGACGACTGATATGAAAAAGTTATTTGCTGTTATATCCGCTCTGGCGGTTAGTTTAAGCGCAGTTGCCGTTAAGCCGTCAATTGCCGTCA
>CANQOJ010000231.1 GCA_947625455.1 uncultured Clostridia bacterium
CAGGTCTTATGCGCTTGCCGCCTGCTGAAAGGCTGTATCTCGCCGCTTCTATAACGGATTTTTGCAGGCAGTTTGCGCTCGGAATGTACTTTTCGAGTGCTTCTTCTGTCATCTGCGCATACTCTTTAAGCTGTTCATTTACGTTCATTGTGCGTTCACCTTTGCCTGTTCAACAGTAAGCTTTGCGCTGTCGAGATAATCTCCGCACTTTTTTATAAGCTCTGCCGCTTCAGCATAAAGTTTCATGCTTTCGTCAAGAGTTGCCGTGCTGTCGGACATACGCGAAGATATTTCCGAAAGCCTTTTCATTGCCGCTTCAAAATTAAATTCCATATTATTCCCTTACTTCCTCTATGACAGCGGACGCACTGCCGCTGTTTAACAATATTTCAACCGTATCGCCCTTTGAAAGTTCTTTCGACTCGGAAACGGTTTTTTCTCCGAGTTTAACTATCGAATATCCGCGCTTCAATGTTGACAGCGGGTTTAATGCCGAAATTAACCCGCGCTGTTTTTCCAGCTCGCTTTCGGCAATCTCAAACTTCCTGTCCATAAGCCTTTGTATATCGGCTTTTGCGCGTTCAAAATCCGCGCTCTTTGTTTTATAACAGCGTTCAAGCAGCTCCGTCAGGCGCTCGGCAATTGCATTCGTCTGCGCGCGCTTTTGTTCAGCCTTTGCGCCAAGCTTGTCCAACAGCGACTGATTTATCGTTTTCAGACGCTGTTTCAGCTCATCTTTGTCGGGCGTTGCAATCATTGCCGCCGCGGTAGGAGTTGCCGCCCTTGCGTCAGCGGCAAGGTCGGATATCGTAACGTCAATTTCATGACCTACCGCGCTTATTGTCGGAATTGCGCTGTTGTAAACCGCCCTCGCCACAATCTCGGCGTTGAACGCGCTTAAATCCTCAGCCGCGCCGCCGCCCCTGCCGAAAATCAGAATATCAGCGCCTGTTGTCTGGGCGTATTCAATTCCCCGCACTATTGACAAAGGAGCGTTTTCACCTTGGACAACTGCGGGAATGACAACCATTTTCACGCACGGAAACCTCTGCGCAAGCGTTTTCTCAATATCATGCACCACCGCGCCCGTCGGAGAAGTCACAACCGCGATTTTCTTCGGATATTCGGGCAATTGACGTTTTTTATCGAAAACTCCCTCTTTTTTAAGCTTTTCGGCAAGTTCTCTAAGCTTTTCAGCCTGTTCTCCCGCGCCCTCTACCTCAATGTCCGAGCATATAAGGCTGTACGTGCCGTTTGGCTCATATACGCTGATACTGCCCTTGCATACTACTTTCTTTTTATCCTCCGGCTTTACTTTCAGCCTGTCCGCAACATATTTCCACACATTAACACTAAGTTTTGACGTTCCGTCAGTTAGTGTGAAATAGATATGCCCCGCAGAAGAATATGTTATCTTTGTTATTTCCCCGCGCACCGCGAGATTTAAAAGCCTGCTGTCAGATTTCAAAAGCTGTGAAACAAGGCTGTTGACGTTTGAGGGCGTGACAACAGGCGGTTTCTTTTCATATATCTCACCCGGCATTTTCTGCACCCAATTCTTTCATGTACGAGTTTAAAATTCCGTTTATAAACGAACTGTCGGATTTCAGCGAATACTTTTTTGCAAGCTCAACAGCTTCGTTTATTGCCGCAGCATTCGGCACTTTGTCGGAATACTTCATTTCATAAATTGCGATTTTAAGTATGACGAGGTTCACCTTTGCAATTCGCTGTACAGACCGCGTTTTAGAATATTTCGCTATAACTTGAAGAATTTCATCGTCATGTTCAATAACGCCGTTTACAATTTCATCGGTCTGTTCGTTTTTTGCCATATCAAAGGCAGCGCTGTTAAGTTCGTCAATTTCTTCGGGAGTTGAGCCGAAAAGCGTCTGGTACAAAATCAGAAACGCGCCCTCGCGCACCTCGCTTCTTTTAAGCTTCTCCATTTTTCACCTCAGCGCCGTCCTCGTCTTTAAAGCATACTCCCACAACGCTTACGTCAACCTTTGTTACCGTAAATCCCGTCATATTCTGGACAGCGCTCTTTACGCTTTTCTGCACGCTTTCGGCGGCTTTCACGGCGTTATATCCCTCGTCTATGAACACCTCAAGCTTTATAGCCGCAGTCTCGCCCGAAATTCTTGCTCTTACGGGCGCTTTTCCCGTGAGCTTTGCGATAGCGTCGCCGCTTTCAGCAGGTCTTAAGCTTACGCCCTCTATTTCAAGCGCGGCAGTGCCTGCTATTTTTACAATAACGTTTTCGGAAACTTTGATGCTTCCGACAGTGTTTCTTCTAGATTTTTCCATAAATTTCCTCCGATTATCCGAATATACACATACCTATTATTTAGTATACCATATTTTTAGTTAATTAACAAGTATTTTTTTTAATAAAGAGTAAAATTTTTGCAATAAAACTCTTACCTCCTACCTCTAACCTCTTACCTCTAAAAGCTAAAAACTGTAACCAAAATTCAGCGTTTGGAATATTATGAAACGAAAGCGAGGTGAACAGTATGCGCTGTCCGAAAAAACGAAAACACTCAGGCGGCGGCAAAATTAAGCTTGCTCTTGCGGCGGCGGCATTTCTGGGAGCAATACTATGCTTTTCGTTCTTTTCGTACAAGGTCATGCTGTTTGTCATCGCAATTTTGCTTATTGTTCTGGGGATTTTTTTGCTGAAACTGTGAGAGGAGCATTGTTATGAAAGTTGTTGTTGTCAAGAGCCCGAAAATGTTCACAGGACTGTTAAGACTGATGTTCGGCATCAAAAACGAGCAAAGCTGATTTTTCCTACGCCGCCGAAAACAAGGGAAAACTTTTTCGGAAAAGTTTTCCCTTGTTTTGTTTCGTAGTAAAAAGCTTGCTGTGCAGTATACAGCGGACAATTGACAGTATACAGTGGAAATTGTACAGTATTCAGTTATAGTGTCCGCTTTGCGGACGATTTAGATTGTTTTGAGCATATTAGAGCGTAAGCCCTCGACAGGCTTACGCTCTTTCCTCCCAGACACGCTCCGCGGCGGCGAAACCACTGCTTACGCAGTGAGTCTGTTTCTTCCAAAGGCTGGGAGCTTTTATCGGACAGAACTTGCGTTGGGCATTTGGAGTTCGTATTCGTCAGGACTTACGCTGTCAGCCTTTGGAAGAAACAGACTTAAGGCTGTAGCCTTGTTTCGCCGCCGCGGAGCGGGCGCGGTTCGGAAACAAACGAGCGTAAACCGTCAATGTTTCGCTTTACCAAACCGTGTTTTAGCTTAAGCATCGGGGGCACCTGCCGGTTCCCCCCGCTCCCCCTCCAGCGGTTTCCCGTTTCAAATGCTTGCGCATTTGAAACGGGAAAGTGGGGGAAACTCTTGTT
>CANQOJ010000232.1 GCA_947625455.1 uncultured Clostridia bacterium
GGGTTCGCCCTGCGGTCCTTGCGGTCCTGTTGCGCCTACTGGTCCGGGTTCGCCTTGCGGTCCTTGCGGTCCTGTTGCGCCTATAGGACCTTGTTCACCTTGAGGACCTTGTAAGCCGGTTGCTCCTATAGGTCCTTGTTCGCCCTGAGCGCCTTGCGGTCCGACAGGACCTTGCTCGCCCTGAAAGCCCCTCGGTCCTCTTTCGCCCTGCGGTCCTTGCTCACCTCTCGGACCTCTCGGTCCGGGACAGCCGGGAGGTCCGGGAGGTCCGGGAGGACAGCAGCTGTTGTTATTTTGTATATTATTTCCCATATTGTTGGGAAAATTCTGTCTGTTCATAACAGTTCACTCCTTTGTTACTTTATTTAAACAGGTTTTGTAATTCAAAATATGATTTTCGTATTTTTTTGACACCGTTTTAAAATAAATATTTTGTAAATTTCGGAAAAATTTAGAAAGTATATTGAATTTTTTTGTGTATTCTGTTATAATGTTTTTAGTAATTTGACATAGTGTTGAATAACATGCCATAAAACTTCAAGGAGATAATTATTATGAACAACAAAAGTAAGGTCTGCAAAGTAGGACTGCATATCACGCTTATGGTGCTTATCGCTCAAGCCATAGTTTTCCTAATACTGTTTTTATTTATCAACGGCTCGGTGTCAAACTCCACGAGGACAAACGCTGTAAACAGCATGGAAACAGCGGCGCTTGACCGCTCGGAAATCATAATGAACTATATCCACTCCGCCGAGGACAGCCTTACGGCATATCTGAAAGCCGACCAGATTTACGCTCTGCTCGGCAATCAGACTGACGCGGGGAAAGCAGCTGCCGCGCAGAAGTATACCGAGGATTACGGGAAAGAGTTGTCTAATCTTGAGGGCATATACGCGAGCAGCTGGGATACAAAGGTGCTTACTCACACAAACGCAGGCTCGATAGGCTTGGTTACGCGCCCCGATGAAAGCAGCAGGAATGCCCTGCATGACGCAATGCTTGCCGCAAACGGCGTGTACAACACGGGAATTATCACATCCCCCGCTAGCGGAGAGCAGATAGTTTCAATGTACAAGGCGGTTTTGGACGAAAGCGGAGCGCCGATAGGTCTTGGGGGCATCGGAATTTACACGAAGGGGCTTGTTGACAAGCTTAATGAACTCCCTCTTAACGGTATGCCGAGCGCGGAATACTACCTTATAAATGCGTCGACAGGCGAATACATATTCCACCCTGATGCGGAGAAAATCGCGACTGTTGCTGACGAAGCGTTTGTAAGCGACATTATCGGAAAAGTTGACGGCAAGAGCGAGGACCTTTGCGGTTACATCACATATAACCACGGCGGTACTTCCTACATTGCCGCATATAACGGCATAAGCGACTACAACTGGGTATTTGTCCTCACCGACAAGAGCAGCGAGGTTTATGCGTCGGCATACGGTCTTAGCATAATGCTCGCGATAATCTGCCTTTTAAGCGCGATTATTCTTACGGCAATAGTTTATTTCCTTATAAACTCTGCGGTGAAGCCGATTAAGAGCGTTGAAAGCGCGATTGTTGACTTTGGAAACATTCGCCTTGGCGCAGCGCGTGACCTTGACAAATTTAATTCAAGGAATGACGAGATTGGAAGTATAGCGAGAGCCGCTGATAAAATGTGTTCAAATTTGAAGAACTCTGTTGACGACATAGACAGAGTGCTTGGAGAGATTGCAAACGAAAATCTGACGGTTAATACCGAACTCAACAAGAGCCTTTACATAGGCGATTTTGCTCCTGTTTATGACAGCATCACAACCATAAAAGCAAATCTCGTAAATGTTATAAGCAACATATATTCCTCGTCAGACCAGGTAAATTCGGGTTCCGGTCAAGTCGCAAACGCGGCGCAGGCGCTTTCCGAGGGCAGTGTAAGTCAGGCGCAGTCGGTTGACGAGATGATAGCGAACATTGAGGACATAAACACCCGTACAAGAGGAAACTCGGACAATTGCAGAAAAGCCTGCGACCTTATCGAAACGACATCTGACTATGTTGATACAGTCAACACGAAGATGAGCACGCTGACTGACGCAATGAAGAATATCAACAAGACTTCAGACCAAATCGGAAACATCATGAAGACAATTGAGGACATAGCGTTCCAGACAAATATCCTTGCGCTCAATGCGGCAATCGAAGCGGCGAGAGCGGGAGTTGCGGGAAAAGGATTTGCGGTTGTTGCGGACGAAGTAAGAAACCTTGCGGCGAAGTCATCAGAGGCTGTGCAAAATTCGGCGCTGCTTATTGAGGAGTCGGTAAATGCCGTCAACAACGGCGCTTCTATAATGGAGGACACCGCGCAGGCAATGCAGGAGCTGAACCACTACACAAACTCGGTAAAGGACATAATCAACGACATTTCAAAGTCAAACGATATGCAGCTTGAAATGACGGAAAAGGTCAACACGGATATTGTGCGCATTTCCGACGTCGTGCAGTCAAACTCCGCAACTGCGGAAGAATGTGCCGCGGCAGCAGAAGAACTTTCCGGTCAGTCGAGTATCTTGAAAGACCTTATAGGTGAGTTCAAGTTTTAAGTTTTAAGAGGAATTAGCAAGGGGGGAACCTTTTGAAAAAGGTTTCCCCATTGAACCCCTTTCTAAAACTTTTTATAACGGCTGATAAAGATAAGGTTCTTTGACGCATAATAGAAAAATAACATTTAGTTTAAAACAACGGTGGCAATATAAAGTTTTTAAAAGGGGAGTTTGAGGGGAAAACTTTTTTTCAAAAAGTTTTCCCCTCAATAACGCAAATAAAGCGCACCAGATTCAAAGCCTTACGGCTTTGAATCTTAGGGTGTGGGGGAAACAAGAGTTTCCCCCACTTTCCCGTTTCAAATGCGCAAGCATTTGAAACGGGAAACCGCTGGAGGGGGAGCGGGGGAACCGGCAGGTGCCACCGCCCCCTAAATCAAAACATGGTTTAGTAAAGCGAAGCATTGATGAGTTATTTCGGCTTGGATATTCTCAGGTGAGGTTTTCCCCCCCCTTGCTTACTTCCACTCTACTAAAAAAGAACTCCCGCTGAATTAACAGCGGGAGCCATTTTTTTGCCGTATTAAGCTTTTGGTTATTACTCGTTGATCTTGATAACAACGCCTGAACCAACGGTGTGTCCGCCCTCACGGATTGCGAAACGAAGTCCCTCTTCAATCGCGATAGGAGTGATAAGCTCAACATCCATAACAACGTTATCGCCGGGCATGCACATTTCCTTGTCAGCAGGAAGTGTGATTACGCCTGTAACGTCAGTAGTTCTGAAGAAGAACTGCGGACGATAGTTGGAAACGAACGGAG
>CANQOJ010000233.1 GCA_947625455.1 uncultured Clostridia bacterium
GAAGCCTTTGTTTCGCCGACAGAGTAAGACGGGAAGTTGTAGTGGTGCATATAACGCTTGCCCTCTTCCTCGTCAAGACCTTCGAGTTTCTGACTGTCTGATACCGGACCTAACGTGCATATGGTCATGACCTGCGTCTGACCGCGCGTAAATATTCCCGAACCGTGAACTCTCGGCAAAACCGCAACTTCCGCGGCAAGCGGACGTATCTCGTCAAGCTTTCTTCCGTCAACGCGCTTTCCGTCGTCAAGCAGCCAGCGCCGTACCACAAACTTCTGAAGCTTGTACATACACTCGTCAATCATTACCGTCTGTTCTGGATAAACCTCGTCAAACTTCTCGTGAACTTCCGCGTAAATGGGCTGTAAACGCTCTTCACGGATATTTTTGTCGTCAGTATCCATTGCATAGCGGACTTTTTCAATTGCAAATTCGGAAATTGCCTCGTACATATCATGGTCAACTTCCATGCTCTCAAACGAGAACTTCGGTTTTCCTATCTGCGCCTGAATGTCCTTTATAAACGGGATAATGCTTTTGACTATTTCTTCATGTCCTGCCATGATAGCCTTGAACATTGTATCGTCGTCAACTTCGTTAGCGCCTGCTTCAATCATGACAACTTTCTTTTCGGACGACGCTACCGTAAGATTGAGGTCGCTCTTTGCTCTCTGCTCTGCGTTCGGCATAAGAACAATCTCTCCATCAATAAGACCTACCGAAATGCCGCCGATAGGACCATTCCACGGAACATCTGAAATTGAAACCGCAACAGACGCGCCTATCATGCCCATAATTTCGGGCGAACAGTCGGGATCAACCGACAGAACCGTCATGGTAATAGCCACATCATTCCTCATGTCCTTAGGGAACAGCGGACGCATAGGACGGTCAACAACGCGCGACGTAAGGATAGCCTTTTCGCTCGGTCTGCCCTCGCGCTTTAAAAATCCGCCCGGAATTTTTCCCACGGAGTAGAGTTTTTCCTCATAGTCAACAGAAAGCGGGAAGAAATCCACGCCCTCGCGGGGCTTCGGGGAAGCGGTAACGTTTACCATAACCACCGTTTCGCCGTAGGTAACCCAGCATGAACCGTTTGCAAGACCGCAGACTTTGCCTGTTTCAACTTTTATTTCTCTGCCTGCAAAAATTGTTTTAAATACTTTGTAATTTTCAAACATTGCCCTTTTTCCTTTCTCTGAAATTTTCGGGCGGAACAGCAATAAATTCAATTTGCGTCTCTGCACAAACTCAATTTATTGCCCGCCCTACAAACTCCTTAAGATTTCAGACTGCCAAGAACCTGCCTGCATAGGGAACATACGCTTATTTCCAACCGCCCTTTGCCGGTTGAAAACCAACATTCCCTATGCGAACAGATTTTTGTGTTTACTTACTTTCTCAGTCCGAGCTTTGCAACAATAGCACGGTAACGCTCAATGTCCTTTTTCTGGAGGTAAGCGAGAAGATTTCTTCTGTGACCTACCATTTTCAAAAGACCTCTTGTGGAGTGGTGGTCTTTCTTGTGGACCTTGATGTGTTCGGTAAGTTCGTCAATTCTCTTTGTGAGAATTGCAATCTGGACTTCGGGAGAACCGGTATCGTTCTCGTGAAGTCTGTTTGCCTCGATAACCGCTGTTTTTTCTTCTTTTCTCAGCATAAAAATACACCTCTTTAAAAAATATTTCCGCAATCACAGCAAAGGGAACCGGTGTTTCTCCAAAGGAGCATTTTCCGCAGTCCGTGAATACGGTATCCCGCGCGCGAGCCTTTCCCACGCACAACAATGTTATTATAACACAAAAAAATCCTTTTGTAAAGTACTTTTTTGAACTTTTTTTATACCAAAAGTTTGGACAACGCCGATAACAGTATCTATGCACAGTATACAGTGGACAATGGACAGTGTACAGTTGCGGTATCCGCTTCGCGGATAATATTTAAATTGTTTTGGGATTATAAGAGCGTAAACCCCTTAACAGGTCTACGCTCTTTTATTCCCAAAACAATCTTAATCGTCCGCGCATTTGCGCGGACACCATAACTGAATACTGTACATTGTAAACTGTATACTGACATCTCCTCTTGACAAATGCGCATAAAGTGTGTATAATATAATTGAGGGGTGAGGGAATTGAAGAAGGCATTAATCAAGAAGCATAACCTGAAATAACGCGGTTTATTTTGATGAAAGGAGTTATATTATGAAACAAGTTTATCCCGTAATTTTCCGCAAAACCGAGGACAAAATTCCGTATTTTGTTGAAGTTCCCGACCTTGAGGCTATGACGCAGGGCACAAGCCTTGAAAACGCAATAGAAATGGCGCGGGAGATTATCTGCATTACCGTTATTGAACTTCAGAAAAAAGGCAAAACGATACCTGCCGCGTCGAATATCGGCGATTTAAAAGCTGACGGGGAAAATGTGATTGTTTCTCTTGTTGACGCTGATATTGACGCATACAAGCACAAAATGGAAGTGCGCTGTATACGCAAAAACTGTACAATTCCTATCTGGCTTAATGATGAAGCGGAGAAAGCGGGAATAAATTTCTCAAACGCTTTACAGCAAGGCTTGAAAGCCGCGCTGGGTATTGACGGAAGATGACAGTATACAGTGTACAATGGACAGTAGTCAGTTGCGGTATCCGCTTCGCGGATAATATTAAGATTGTTTTTGAAGCGAAGAGCGTAAACCGCTATAACAGATTTACGCATGTTTAATCCCAAAACAATCTAATACTATCCGCGAAGCGGATACAATAACTGAATACTGTACACTGTAAACTGTATACTGCATTCTGCGTCCCGCCTATAAATATCTTTACAATTTTTGAAAAATATAGTATAATAATATGTATCACAAAAAACGGAGATGATAATTTGCTGAAACTTGCGAGATACCTTAAAGAGTTTAAACTGAATGTTATAGTAGGTCCTTTGTGCAAGCTTATTGAGGCGATATTTGAACTTATTGTGCCGCTGGTTATGGCAAGGATAATTGACGAGGGAATTGCGGACGGCGATGAAAGCTTTATCTGGCAAAACGGGGTTATACTGGTAATTTTGGCGGTATGCGGGCTTTCGTTTGCGCTGGTATGTCAGTATATGGCGTCCGTTGCCTCACAGGGCGTGGGAACGCGTTTGCGCTCGGATTTGTACAGGCATATAAACACCCTGTCGCACAAGGAACTTGACATTCTCGGAACATCTGCGCTTGTAACAAGGGTTACAAACGACGTAAATCAAGTTCAGAGCGCTGTCGCTATGCTTATAAGGCTTGTGGTAAGAGCGCCTTTTTTGGTAATCGG
>CANQOJ010000234.1 GCA_947625455.1 uncultured Clostridia bacterium
ACTCAACCTTTATGCATTCGGGAATGACGGGACTTGTGAACATTGCCTACAACGCTTCAAATTCTACCGTTATCATTCTCGACAACTCAATCACGGGAATGACAGGTCACCAGCAAAACCCCACCACGGGCTATAACATCAAAAACGAACCCGCAACTGCCGTAAATATCGAGGAGTTTGTTCATTCGATAGGGATAAAGCGCGTAAGAGTTGTCGATCCTTATGACCTTAAACAATGCGAAGAAGCGGTTAAGGAAGAACTTGCGGTGAACGAGCCGTCAGTCATCATTTCCCGCAGACCTTGCATGCTGCTTAAATATGTAAAGCCAAAGCCTGCGCTGAAAGTAAACAGCGAAAAGTGCGTAGGCTGTAAGATGTGCATGAAACTCGGCTGTCCCGCTATAAGCGTTAAGAATGGAAAAGCCGTAATTGACGCAACGCAGTGCGTAGGCTGTGCGGTATGCACACAGCTTTGCGCAAAGGGCGCAATTGAGAAATAAGGAGGGGAGAATATGGAAACAAAAAACGTAATGATAGTAGGCGTAGGAGGGCAGGGAAGCCTGCTTGCAAGCAAACTGCTCGGAGTTTTGCTCACGGACGAGGGATATGACGTTAAAGTCAGCGAAGTTCACGGCATGAGTCAGCGCGGAGGTTCGGTTGTTACATACGTTCGTTTTGGCGAAAAGGTGTATTCTCCCGTCATTTCCGAGGGCGAAGCGGATTTTATCGTGGCGTTTGAAAAGCTTGAAGCGGCAAGGTACGCAAGCTGTCTTAAAGACGGCGGGAAGATAGTTGTAAATATCCAGCAGATTGATCCCATGCCCGTAATTACGGGAAATGCCGAATATCCCGAAAATATTCTCGAAGAGCTTAAACAAAAGGGCGTATTCACCGACGAAATAGACGCGCTGAAACTTGCACAGCAGTCGGGAAGCGCAAAAGCCGTGAATATAGTGCTTATGGGCAGGCTTGCCAAGTACTTTGACATTGACAAAGCAAAATGGCTTGCGGCAATAGAAAAGACCGTAAAACCGCAGTTTGTTGAAGTCAATAAAAAGGCTTTCGAGCTGGGGTACACATATTAACAGGCTGTCAATGCTTCATTAACGAGCGATTTATATAGTCAGATAAGGTCAGCACCGCACAAAATATAAAACCTTTGTGCGGTGTTGTCTTAAAATAAATCAAACACAAGGAGGTTCAAAGAAAATGCCAAAATATTTTCAAGAGGAGATTGAAACAGCGTCACGCGAGAAAATTCTCGAAATCCAGAACGAGAAGATTGTAAAGCAGGTGCGTCACGTTTACGACAATGTGAAGTACTACCGCGACCTTATGGACGCAAAGGGAGTAACGCCCGACGATATAAAGAGCGTTGACGATATTAAAAAACTCCCGTTTCTGTCAAAGGAGGACTTAAGGATTGCATATCCTTACGGGCTTTTAGGCACGGATTTAAAGAATTGCGTGCGCATACAGTCAACTTCTGGAACAACAGGCAGACGCGTTGTCGCATTCTATACACAAGCCGATATTGACTTGTGGGAGGAATGCTGCGCAAGAGCGATTGTTGCGGCAGGCGGCACAAACGAGGACGTTTGTCAGGTTTGTTACGGCTACGGACTATTCACGGGCGGGCCGGGATTGAACGGCGGTTCTCACAAGGTAGGCTGTCTGACGCTTCCCATGTCGTCGGGCAATACCGAAAGACAGATACAGTTTATGATGGATTTGGGCGCAACTATACTCTGCTGTACGCCGTCATATGCCGCGTACATAGGAGAAAGCCTTGCGGAAATGGGATATAAGCCCGAGGACAACAAGCTTAAAGCGGGCATTTTCGGCGCTGAACCCTGGACGGAGGAAATGCGCAGAAGCATTGAAAAAAGCCTCGGAATAAAGGCATACGACATCTACGGACTTACCGAGACAAGCGGTCCCGGCGTTTCATTTGAATGCGAAGAACAGACGGGAATGCACATAAACGAGGACCATTTCTATGCCGAGATAATCGATCCCGAAACGGGCGAAGTATTACCCGAAGGCGAAAAGGGAGAACTTGTGTTCACTTCACTCGACAAAGAAGCATTCCCGCTTTTGAGGTACAGAACGCGCGATATATGCGTGCTGACGCGCAAAAAATGCTCCTGCGGGCGCACACATGTCAAGATGTCCAAGCCTATGGGCAGAAGTGATGATATGATGATAATCCGCGGTGTAAATGTGTTCCCAAGCCAGATTGAAGCGGTATTGCTGAAAGAGGGTTACCCGCCGAATTACCAGATTTTAGTTGACAGAGTGAACAACACCGATACTCTTGACATCAACGTTGAAATGCCGCCCGAACAATTCTCCGACAAGATAAGCGACCTCCAGGCAAAGGAGAAGTCGCTTGAAAGCGCAATGCGCACAATGCTCGGCATAGGGCCGAAAGTACATCTAGTGCCGCCGCACTCTGTTGCAAGAAGCGAGGGGAAAGCGGTAAGAGTTGTCGATAAGCGCAAACTTCACGATTGAATGAGAAATAGGAGGTAATTTTATGGCAGTTAAACAGCTGACAGTTTTAATCGAGAACAAAGCCGGAAAACTTTCCGAAATCGTAAAGCGCATTTCCGACGCAGGCGTGAATATCCGCGCCATGTGCATAGCCGACAGCAGTGACTGCGGTATATTGAGGCTTATCGTGTCCGACCTTGAAAAAGCGCAGACAGCATTGAAAGGCGATACTATAATGTCGGCAGTCGAGGTGCTTGCCGTTAAGATGACAGACAAAGCCGGCTCTTTAAGCGAAATACTCACCGTCCTCGATAAAGCAGGCATAAATATCGACTATATGTACGCATTCACATCTCCCGACCTTAACGCTTACGTCGTACTGCGTGTAGGCGACAACGCATCAGCCGAAAAGGTCTTAAGAGATAACGGTGTGGAAATGCTTGACAAGATTTGAACGGTCAAATACGCCAAGAGGTAGTTTTAGCAAGGGGAAAACCTTTTGAAAAAGGTTTTCCCCTTGAACCCCTGTTGTCAGTTGACAATGTACAGTGGACAGTAATCAGTAAAGGTATCCGCTGACGCGGATAATATTAGATTGTTTTGAAACTAAAAGAGCGTTTAGTTTAAAACAACGTTGGCGATATAAAGTTTTTTGAAAAGGAGTCCAGAGGGAAAACTTTTTTTCAAAAAAGTTTCCTCTCTGGCAGGGGCGCGGGGGCGGCGCCCCATATGCACTAACTTAGAAAAAAGATATATACAAACACTCCTGAAAGTGGTATAATAAAATAAAAGCCAAA
>CANQOJ010000235.1 GCA_947625455.1 uncultured Clostridia bacterium
GATTGAAATACTTCTGGAGTAATGAAAATAAACCGCTTGAACCGTCGCTCCGCCTCGCGCGGAGCGTGGATTGAAATACTTGCTGATGGAGGCGCGCTTAAAGAAGCGTAGTCGCTCCGCCTCGCGCGGAGCGTGGATTGAAATACTTCTGGAGTAATGAAAATAAACCGCTTGAACCGTCGCTCCGCCTCGCGCGGAGCGTGGATTGAAATTCCCCTATGCGCAAGTATAAGCACTCTCTCGCCGTCGCTCCGCCTCGCGCGGAGCGTGGATTGAAATCGACTGTAAGTCGCGTTGTACTTATTCCGGTGCAGTCGCTCCGCCTTGCGCGGAGCGTGGATTGAAATTATCAGGTCAAAAACCGACGGCAAAAGCGCGTCGGTCACTCCGCCTTGTGCGGAGCGTGGATTGAAATAATTGAGTAAATTCTTATTGACATAATGTAAATTGTCGCTCCGCCTCGCGCGGAGCGTGGATTGAAATATCAACGCTCAATGACTTTATTTTCTCAAAGTTAGTCGCTCCGCCTCGCGCGGAGCGTGGATTGAAATAGTAAATCATCATCTTCCGAGTGTTCAAGTATTAAGTCGCTCCGCCTCGCGCGGAGCGTGGATTGAAATAAAATGTGGGGAGTGCGACTACAAATGCTCCCCGTCGCTCCGCCTCGCGCGGAGCGTGGATTGAAATAAAAAGTTCAAAGCGACTTGGCAAAGTTGGAAAGTCGCTCCGCCTTGCGCGGAGCGTGGATTGAAATATCTTGTTCGCGGAGCAGTTCCGCAAATTCCGCCGTCGCTCCGCCTCGCGCGGAGCGTGGATTGAAATAAATTTTTTTCACCCCCCTTGTACCGCTCTCTTGTCGCTCCGCCTCGCGCGGAGCGTGGATTGAAATGAGGCTGGAATAACCTTGTTTAAGGCTTTGTTGCTGTCGCTCCGCCTTGCGCGGAGCGTGGATTGAAATCCGCAAGCGAATGCGCAAGGTGCAGGAAGCAAAGCGGTCACTCCGCCTTGCGCGGAGCGTGGATTGAAATACCGCTTCTATGCGGAAAAAATTAAATCAGGCGGTCGCTCCGCCTTGCGCGGAGCGTGGATTGAAATGGCAACAAGGAAGTATTTGCCGAGTTTGTGAAAGACGGTCGCTCCGCCTTGCGCGGAGCGTGGATTGAAATAATCGAGCAAAAAACTATATTGAAAGGGTAGGTAGTCGCTCCGCCTCGCGCGGAGCGTGGATTGAAATTATTTTTACCCTGCAAAAGGAAATGCAGGCAATGTCGCTCCGCCTCGCGCGGAGCGTGGATTGAAATATCACCGACAACCAACCTGTTATATGAACAAATTATGCAAGGAAAACCTGTAAAAATGGATTTCCCTTGTAATTTTTTCAACAATTGCTGCTAAAACAACAAATGTTAATTTGCGTTGCTTGCGGCAACGGGTGTTTTCTGATAAAATATAGTCAGAAAGGAGGTGCGCTTATGCTTAATGAAAACATAAAGACAATCCGAAAATCCAAAGGCTTGTCGCAAGAGGAACTTGCCGAAAAACTGCACGTTGTAAGGCAGACCATTTCAAAATGGGAACAGGGATTATCGGTTCCCGATTCGGATATGTTGATTGCCATATCGGAAGTGCTTGAAACTTCGGTTAGTACACTGCTCGGAGAAAACGTTGCCGAAAAGGAAACCGACGAACTCAAAGAAATTGCCGAAAGGCTTGAAATTATAAACTCAGAGTTTGCCAAGAGAAAAGAACTTCGGCGAAAAACACTGCACATAATGTTTATCACATTATGCGCGCTGACGGTGATAATTACTGCGGTTTTGATTTTTTTGAACAGTCCTTATAAGTCATGGGATTACAGCAATATTGAAACTGCCGTTCTCTCAACAGCATTTCACTCGTTTGAATGGCTTTTCGCAAGAATATCGCCGGTCATACTGATAGGCTCTGCTATCGGGATTGCACTGACAAGAAGCAAGTATACAGTGGTCGCATTATCCTCCTTCGTCGGAAAACGCTGTGGAAAGTAAACAGCAAAGGTATTCACTTCGTGAATGATATTTAGATTGTTTTAAAACCAAAGAGCGTAAACCTGTTATAGCGGTTTACGCTCTGCTAATCTCAAAACAATCTTAATCGTCCGCGAAGCGGACACCTTAACTGTATACTGTCCAATGTACACTGTATACTGCATCCCCTCCGCGCTCTTTAATTTTTTATTTCAAGTTTTATATTCCCCGTGTCTGTCGTAAGTTCACAAGTACCTCCGCTTGCGGTTTTCGGAACGTCAACATTTCCCACCGCTGATTTTGCGAAAAACACTTTGTCCGATAAAAGCGTTCCGGTTATGCTGCCCGTATTTGTTTTGACCTTTATCTCGTTTGCGTCACAGCCGTCAAACTTTACGCTTCCTGTTGCGCAATTTATTGTCATATTATCGGCAGCAATCGTGTTTTTAAGCTCTATTATTCCCGTGCTGCTCACAGCGGAAAGCTTATTACAGCGAATGTCTGCAATTGCAATACTTCCCGTTGAGGTTTTGACCTTGACTTCTCCGTTGGGTGCGGAATTTTCCGCGCGTATACTTCCCGTATCAGTCTGAAGTTCTATCAAATTTGAAACATCAGCGGAACATTCTATCGTGCCCGTATCTGTTTTGATATTAACGTTTTCAAATGAAAATATTTTCGGAATTTCCGTACAGCCCGTGTTTGTGTTTACTTTAAGCGACGTGTATACGGCTTTAGGCAGGTATACCGTCACCGTTTCATTTCCGAAATTCATTCCGATATAGTCATACCATTTTCGTGTGTTTACGGTATCTATAACGAGAGTTTCCCCGCGCACTTCGGCGGTATGTTTCATCTTTTCCCTTTCAGTACATTCTATTCTGCATTTATCGCTGTCTGACTTTGCAAATATTACATTTGCCGTTTCGGTATTTATTTCTATGCTGTTAAAATCTTCGTTCAGCATATATGTGTTAAATTCATATTTTTGCGTGCTGATTTTGTTAATATCAAATCCCAAAACCGCAAATGCAATGACAAATATCGCTCCGCCTATGACTGCAAGAACAGCCGCGGTAATAATCAGTCTGTTTTTATTTACAATCATTTCGCCACCCTCTTTCTGATAAATATAAGTTCAGACTGTATAAAAAGTCCAACCTCAGGCTGTCGAGAAAGCCTCAGATGCTAGGAAACGGTGCTACGGCTAGGCTTTGTGCCTGCCGTAGTGCCGTTGACGACGCAGATG
>CANQOJ010000236.1 GCA_947625455.1 uncultured Clostridia bacterium
CGTAGGTCTGTGCTTTTCAACAAGCGCCGTAAGGTTTTTCTGGTTGAAATCTTCTTCGTCCTCAATATACTCCACAACCGACTTTGAGGTTTTAAGAGTTTTCTCGTCAAACTCCACTTCTCCCTGTTCACAGGCAATAACAAGCGTTCTTTCTCCTCTGCTGAACTCCCTGTCGTCAAGCGTTTCAAGAATAAACGAGGTCTTTCCGCTTTCCAGAAAGCCTGTCATTAAATAAACGGGTATCTCCATTTTTTACTCCATTCAAACTCCGAAAAGAGCCTTTATCTTTTCTTCTTCAAGCTTTGAGCCGATAACGCACATTTTTCCCGTAACGTCAGCCGAGCCATGTCTTACCTCGTATTCTTCGGGAACAAAGTCAAATTCAAGCCAGCCGTCCTTGCCCTCTACAATGCCCTTTGCCCTTAAAACAACGCCGTACTCCTCGCCCGACAGCTTTGAAAGCGCGTTTTCAAGCTCCTCTTTCGTAAACTTCTTCGCTGTTTCAACGCCGATTGAAGTAAATACTTCGTCCGCATGGTGATGGTGGTGATGATGTTCATGTTCATCTTCATCATGGTGATGTTCATGTTCATCATGGTGATGTTCATGGTCGTGGCACTCACATTCGTCGTCATCATCGTCATCGTGATGATGCGCAAGCGTTTCTTTAAGCAAATCATCAGCAAATTTGTTTTCGTTTTCCATTGCCTGCAATATCTGCGCTCCGTTTATATCGTCCCAGTTTGTTGTAACGATAGTTGCATTCTTATTTAACTCTTTAATAAGCGAAATTGCCTCAGCAAGTTTTTCCTCCGTAAGTTTCTGAGTACGGCTGAGAACAATAGTTTTAGCGGTTTCAACCTGATTTTTATAGAACTCGCCGAAGTTCTTCATATACATCTTGATTTTAGTCGCGTCAGCAACAGTAGTGTAGCTGTTTAAAACGATATTGTCGTTATTAAGGTCCATAACCGCCTTGATAACATCTGAAAGCTTGCCTACGCCTGACGGCTCAATCAATATCCTGTCGGGGTTAAATTCATCAATCACCTTTTGCAGTGCTTTTCCGAAATCACCAACGAGAGAACAGCAAATGCACCCCTGGTTCATCTCGGTAATTTCAATTCCCGCGTCTTTCATAAATCCGCCGTCAATGCCTATTTCTCCAAATTCGTTTTCGATAAGAACAAGCTTTTCACCGCCGTAGCCCTCTTTAAGAAGCTTCTTTATAAGCGTTGTTTTGCCTGCTCCCAAAAAGCCCGAAAATACATCTATCTTTGTCATTTCAAACACCTCTATACCTTTCTTTATATATTTTCCGCAAACATATATTTGCGTTCCACATTATATTGTACCACTTTTTTTATTTATAGTCAATATATTTTGTTTAAAAAATAATCATAAGAATTTTTCGGAATAAAAAACCGCTTTGGTTTGAAAGCGGTTTCAGTTATAAAACAAATCCGCCCTCGTTTGAGAGCGGAAATGCGAAATAACGATCGAATTACTTAAGTTCGATTTTAGCGCCTGCTTCTTCAAGCTTTTTCTTGAGTTCTTCAGCTTCAGCCTTAGCAACGCCCTCCTTGATAGCCTTAGGAGCAGCTTCAACAAGCTCCTTTGCTTCCTTAAGTCCAAGACCGCAAGCGTCCTTAACAGCCTTGATGACAGCCATTTTAGCATCACCAAAGGAAGTAAGAACAACGTCAAACTCGGTCTTTTCTTCAGCAGCAGGAGCAGCAGCACCGCCCGCAGCGGGAGCAGCCGCAACAGCAGCAGCGCTTACGCCAAATTCCTCTTCAAGTGTCTTTACAAGTTCATTAAGTTCAAGAACAGAAAGCTCTTTTACTTCGTCAACAATTTTTGTGATTTTTTCAGAAGCCATTTCAATTTACCTCCATAATTATGTTAAATTTTCTTATACAGCCGCAATTAAGCGGTTTCCTCGCCTTGTTTCTTCTCGATTTCGCTTATTGCGATAGCAAGACGCTGCATAGGCGACTGCAGCATAAATACAAGCTGAGAAAGCAGAGTTTCCTTGGACGGGAGTTTTGCGTATGCCTCAACCTCTTCCTTGGAAATAACCTTGCCCTCAACAAAGCCGAGCTTTATAGCAAACTGACCTTTGGAATCCTCTACTTTCTTGTTGAGAATCTTAGGTCCTGCTATAATGTCGTCAGCGGAAAGCGCGATAGCGGTTGTGCCCTCAAGAGCGGAATCAAGCCCCTCAAGACCTACCATATCGCATGCGCGTTTGAGCAGCGTGTTCTTAACTACGAAGTAGTCAACGCCGCTTTCGCGAAGCTCTTTTCTAAGCTTTGTGTCGTCCTCAACGGTGATACCCTTATAATCGAACAGTACGCCGCAAACTGAGTTTTTAAGCTTATCGGCAAGTTCTTTTACGAACTCCTGCTTTTTAGAGAGAACGATTTGACTTGGCATTAAATTCACCCTTTCTTTAGAATTTTGCTGTCAAAAAAGAAAAATCTTCCTGTCAAAGACAAGAAGAGAGAACAATTTCTATTAACCCTTAAACAAGTTTTAATATACATATCCCCATTCTTCGGTAGGCGCAGATGCATTATAGACCAAAAGTCAACCTACTGTCTTCAGAACAGCATAATTATTATATCACAACAAAATAAATTTGTCAAGGGGTTTTAAATAATATTGACAAAAAATTTTTTTTATGTTATCATATAGCAAAGATTAAATGCAAAAGGAGCATATTGTGAGGAAATTTTTACTTGTTGTCCTTATTGCCGTATTATGTCTGACTTCATGCTCTGCGGAAGATAAAAAAACGACGCTCAGCTTTTACGCCATGGATACTTATATGTATATTGACGCTTGCGGAGAAAACGCAGGCGCTGTACAGCAAGCCAAAGAAAGCGTTTTTCGGCTTGAAAGTCTGCTGTCGGTTACAGATGAAAACAGCGAGATATACGCGCTGAATGCCGGAAATTCTGTTGAACTAAGTACTGAAACGCTTGAACTTATACGCTTTTCGCTTGAAATGTCAGACAAAACCAAGGGCGCACTTGAACCTACGATTTATCCCGTGCTGCGGGAATGGGGATTCACCGCGGGTGAATACAAAATCCCCGAAAGCGAAAAGCTTTCCGAGCTTTTGAACAATGTAGGTACAGATAAGGTGCATATAAGCGGGAACAACGTTTCTCTTGACAACGGCGTTATGCTTGATATGGGGGCAGTTGCTAAAGGCTATGCAAGCGACAAGTGCGCGGAAAT
>CANQOJ010000237.1 GCA_947625455.1 uncultured Clostridia bacterium
TATATATCCCGCGCACAATCCGCATTCGTCCGTTATAACCGCAGGGTGAATGTCACAGCCTAAGTAGTTTGTGACCTTTGTTTCATTTATGTCAAGGTCGCCGCGAATGAAGATGACTATATAGCTGTCGTCAATATTCTTCTGGTATACAACAGCCTTGCAGGTCTTGTCCAGCGGAATTTTCAGAAAACCGCACACTTCTTCGATAGTGTGAGCGTCGCCCGTGAAAACTTCCTTTATCTCCTCCGAAACTTCATCACGCTCGTTTTCGATTATCGACTTCGCCGCTTCAACATTCGCCCTGTACCCGCATTCCTTGCAGATAGCTATGCTGTCCTCGCCGATAGGCGTAAGCAGCATAAATTCGTGTGAAACACTGCCGCCCATCATTCCGCTGTCGGACTTTACAGATATGACGTTTTTCGCTCCGCAGCGCTCGTATATGCGCTCATACGCCTTGTGGATACGCTCGTAATACTGCTCTAAATCCTCCTGGGAGGTGTGGAAAGAATATGCGTCTTTCATTGTAAATTCACGCACTCTTATAAGACCTCCGCGAGGTCTTGCCTCGTCGCGGAATTTCGTCTGTATCTGGTATATCATAAACGGGTATTTGGAATAAGAGTTTGCGTATTCTCTAACAAGCTGAACAGCGGCTTCTTCATGCGTCATTCCGAGCACCATAGGTTGTTTGTTTCTGTCCGTAAAGCGCAGAAGTTCGCTTCCTATGCTCGAATATCTGCCCGTTTCCTGCCAAAGCGCGGCGGGCATTACAACAGGGAACATAACCTCCTGCCCGTCAGCTTTGTCCATTTCCTCGCGGATAATGCGCTCAATTTTCGAGGTTATCCGTTTAAGCGGGGGAAAGCTTGAGTAAATACCGTTCGCAACATACTTTATATATCCGCCCCTCACCATAAGCGCATGGCTGTCTATCTGACAGTCCGAGGGACGCTCTTTAAATCTGTCGCCTACCATTTTGTCAAGTTTCATAAGTCATAATCTCCTCTGTTTATTTTAGCTTATCAACGATTTCACATAAATTATCCGCCGAAGTTTTAAGCTCTGAAAAATCGCCGTAATTCTGCCTGTACAGTTCAACTATAAGATTGCCGTCAAAACCTTTGTCAACAAGCGCCCTGATAAGACATTCAAAGTCGAAGCACCCCGCGCCTACCGCAAGGCAGTCTCTTTCGCTGTCAGCGTCGCTTATGTGGCAGTGAGCGATATTCCCGCCTAATTCTTTTACATAGTCGAGCGGGTTTTCGTGACTTCTGCGCGCCTGTTTTAAGTCAAGAACAAACTTTGCTTTATCTCCGAGTTCTCTTTTCATCATTTTGAGAAATTCAAGCTTCCCGCTTAAACAGTAGCTTACGTTTTCCTGCGCTACCGTAACGCCGTATTCTCTTCCTGCGTCTGAAAGCATGGCGAATTGTTTCACATAGTGCTGTTCGGAGCATTTTGAACTTGAAATTGCGCCGTGAAGCACGAAAATTTCCGCACCGAACTTTTTCATGCTCTCAAAAAATCCCCTGTAAAGCGCCATCATTTCGTCAATGCGCCTGTCGTATGTTGAAAACAAAAATACGCTTTCCATAGGCGAAGAAAACGGGTGAAATGACGTAACGTCTATTCCGTATTCCTTTTGCATTTCGCGCATCAGTGAAACGCAAGGCTCCTGCCCCTCGCAGGTGCTGTTTGCAAACACCTCTATCGTTTTAACGCCAAGCCCGCAGAGCGTTTTAAAAGCGTCCTCAGCGTGAAGAGGATAGAGCGACGCAGTTGAAACTCCGATTTTCATTCTTTCACCTCACATACATAACCTTTACTATTATATCATATCTGAGAGAGAATTTCAAGATTTTTCTCGGAATATTTTAAAAAAACAAGTCTACAATATACAAAAAAGCAGACTGTATAAAAGTCAAGTCTCAGACTGTCGGGAAAAAGGGGAATTATATTATGGCAATTGTGCTGATTAGAGCGGTTATACTCTATATAGTAATAACGTTTTCTTTGCGTTTAATGGGCAAAAGACAACTAGGAGAATTACAGCCGTCCGAGCTTGTGGTGACTATTCTGATTTCAAATATCGCGGCAATTCCCGTTGAGGACAGCAGTGTGCCTATGATTATGGGCATTGTGCCTATTTTAACGCTTGTGTGTTTAGATGTTGTCATGTCGGGCGTTATGCTGAAATCCGCGAAGATACGAAAACTTATGATAGGCAGTCCGCGTATAATCATAAGCGAGGGGAAAATCCTGCAAAGCGAGATGAAAAGACTGCGCTATTCGGTTGACGACTTAACCGAAGCCATGCGCAGCCAGCAGATATTTGACGTAACTCAAATTCAGTACGCCATTGTCGAAACAAACGGAAAAATCAACTTCCTGTTAAAAAACGACTATCAGCCTGCCGAAAAACAAGACATAAACGCCGGCGGCTCACCCAAAAACCCGCCGTCCGTAATAATCCGCGACGGTATCCGCGACAGCGACCAGCTCAAGGTGATAAATCTCGGCGAATCATGGCTAACAAAAATACTTCGTGAAAATCATCTTTCCGAAAGGCAGATTTTCCTTATGACCGCCGATAAAAACGGAAATTACGAAATTGTTGAAAGCGAGAAGAAATGAAACGTATAGTAATAAGCGCAGTGATTTTAGCCGTCATGTTTGTCGGGTGTTTTTATTCGGTAAAGGTCACCTGTGATTTTTCGGATAATTTGATAAACCGAATACACGAAGTTGAGGACAGCTATAAAAACAGTGACTTTGAGCGCGCGAAAACCTGCGCTCAAACGCTTAAAGACGAATGGGAAAGCTTTGCTGACCGTTCGATTTTAATAAACGATTTAGGACACGCCATTGAAATCGCCTCGTCAATTGCCGAAATACAATCCTTTGCCGAGGACGAAGATGACGAAATATATGCGTCATGTGACCGCGCAGAAACTCAGATAGATATGTTCAAGGATATGCAGATACCGACTATCTGGAAGATACTGTAAGTCAATAACCAAGCAATTCGGGTATATCAGGCTCTGCCACCAAATGCATAGCCCCCACAGCCACAAAAATCTTCTCGCCGTTTTCAAGACGGCGGGAAATCTCCTCTGCCATTTTCCGCTGACGGTCGGTGTACATTGCCGCATAGTAGTCGGCATAGTCCTCGCTTAAATCTTCGG
>CANQOJ010000238.1 GCA_947625455.1 uncultured Clostridia bacterium
AATCTTACAAACAAGTTACGAGTGGCGAAAAACGTTGCAAAGGAAATGCTCATAGGAGCAGGAAACCGCTGGAGGGGGAGCGGGGGAACCGGCAGGTGCCACCGCCCCCTAAATTAAAACATGGTTTGGTAAAGCGAAACATTGACGAGTTATTTCGGTTTGGAGTACTTCTACTAAAAGCTAGAGGCTAGAGTTTATACCAAAACAAGATTTACTTTTCAAACCTTGCTTTAGTTAAAACTCTAGCCTCTAGCTTCCCATACTCTAGTCTCTAGAAAAAGTTTTCCCTCAATAACATTATTATTGCTTTAGCTGATTTTATTTCTTTTTCCTCGTAAACACTAAAACCAGCACTACCGCGAGTGCAATTGCCGCTACTGCGATAAGAACGCCCACTCCGTCAAGACCTGTAGCGGGAATTTGCTCTGTCATTTCATTTACAAAATCCATATAAAAACCTCCTTTAGCCGATTGCGGTAACAATCTCTCTCACGCCCGCATCAGCCGCAACGCTTATAATCTTCGCAGCTTCTTCAAGCGGCACGTCATTGTTGGATTTCCACTCGAAAAATGATGTAATAAATCCGCCTACAACAAACGTCGCGGCATATCTCGCCTTTTCGCGGGAAATGTTGCTCACGCTTTTAGCTATTTTCCCCGCAAGTTCGTTTATTATCTCGCCTATGCGCTCGATAAACGCGCCCTGCATATCCATTTTCAAATGACGGAAATAATAGTCAAAATCATCCGATACTATATCGTTCATCTTTATAAATACATTGTACACACATTCGCGGAAATTATTATCGTGAAAATTAAGAGCAATTCCCCTTATCGCGTCAACAAGTTCGCCCTCGATTTCGTCCGCAATTTCCGTAATGCTTGCGTAATGCGTATAGAAAGTGCGTCTGTTTACGCCTGCTTTCCGCGCAAGTTCGCTCACCGTAACGCTTGAAATATCCTTTGTTTCGGTAATTTCAAACAGCGCGGTCCTGATTGCCTTTTTTGTCCGCACAACTCTCTTGTCAACTCCGCGCCGAGTTTTTCCGTATGGCATAATAGTCACCGTCCTTTTTTTTATTCACACAAAAAACAAATAGTGAGAATGTTTATTCTATATTGTAACATATTTTGCATTATCCGTCAAGGACTTTCGACAATTTTCGTCATAATTCACAAAAAAGCCTGCATTTATGAATTATTTAGCCAAATTTTATCTGCATACTCGCTGATAACCGTAATAAAATCCTTTCCGTAGCGTTCGGCTTTTCTTGCGCCGACGCCCGAAATCAGCATAAATTCCACGCAATTTTTGGGTAGAATTGCGCACATATCCCGAAGCGTTGCGTCCGAAAAAACGACATACGGCGGAACTCCTAGTTCCGCGGCTGTCTTTTTCCGCAAAGCGCACAGTTCCTCGAAAAGTTCTTTGTTTTCGCAGGTTTCATTTTTCGCCGTTCTCTTTTTGGCTTTCTCAAACCGCATTATTATAGAGCCTTTGTTTTTTATGAACTCGTCTGATTTCGGCATAAGAACACAGCTTTGATTCTTCCCGCAAAGTTCTATATATCCCTCTTTCACAAGATATTCTGCAATTTCCGTTATCCTCTTTAAAGGAACATCTTTCATTATCCCGTAAGTTGAAAGCGTATCATATCCGCTGTCATCATCGCCTTTTAGTATTGAACATACGGTGTTTAAATTTTCAAGCTGTCCGCGCTGTTTAAGGCGAAAAACGCATGACAGAATTTTCTGCGCATCAACTGTAACATCCGCCATTTCAACATTTTTAACGCAGTTTCCGCAATTCCCGCAGTTTTTCACTTTTCTTTCGCCGAAGTATGTAAGAATCTCATTTCGCAGACAGCCCGACGTTTCACAGTACGCCTGCATCTTTTTCAGGCGTGCAAAATCACGTTTCCTCAACTCGTCCTGTTCTTTTTTCGTCAGGTCTTTTTCATCATGCGAATTTCCTATCCGATACTTCAAAAGATGTATGTCGCTTTTGCTGTAAAGGAGTATACAGCGTGCAGGAGAGCCGTCCCGCCCCGCTCTGCCCGCCTCCTGATAGTAGCTTTCAATGTCTTTCGGGACGTTATAATGAACGACAAGTGAAACGTTGCTTTTATCAATGCCCATTCCGAACGCATTTGTCGCGACAATTACATCGATTCTGTTATGCAGGAAATCCTCCTGCGTCGTCCTACGGTCCTCAGCAGAACATCCCGCGTGATAAACTACGGCGTCAATGCCGTTTTTCACAAGTATATCGCATACATATTCAGTGGTTTCTCTCAATGAACAGTACACAATCGCTCCCGACACATTCTTTAAAATGCTTACAATCTCAACTTCCTTTGAAGTTGGTTTTCGTACTTCGTAAAACAGGTTAGGGCGGTCAAATCCCAAAGTCAAAGTAAACGGCTCGCGAAGTTCCAAAAGGCGTTTTATGTCAGCCTTTACAGCGTCAGTTGCCGTCGCAGTAAACGCTGCAACCGCAGGACGGCGCTCAAGCTTTCTTAAAAACTCGGCAATTTTCAGATATGACGGTCTGAAATCATGCCCCCAGTTTGAAACGCAGTGCGCCTCGTCTATCACAACAAGCGGTATTTCAATTTCCTTGCAAAGCTTCAGAAATCTCTCCGTACAAAGCCTTTCGGGCGCGACATAGATAAGCTTAAGTTCTCCCGCGCTTGCTCTCCTGCAAACATCAAAATATTCCGCGCTGTCAAGCGAACTGTTTATATATGCCGCGCTTATGCCGTTTTCAATCAACCCCTCGACCTGACACTGCATAAGTGAGATAAGCGGTGAAACAACTATCGCCGTGCCGTTCATCATAAGCGCAGGAATCTGATAGCACAGCGATTTTCCCGCACTCGTGGGCATAACGCAAAGGCAGTCATTTCCGCTTAAAATGTTGTCAATAACCTCTTCCTGACCATCTCGAAATGCGCTGTGACCGAAATATTTTCTCAAAACTTCATATTTGTCCATTTCAGCAATCCATATTCAAAATTTTAATAAAAACAGTCGGTCTTAAAGCCTTTGCCTTAAAACCACAGCGTGTATAAAAAGCCAAATTTAGAAAGCCCCAGATACGCGGAAGCGGTGCTGCGGCTAGGCTTTGTGCCTGCCGCAGTGCCGCTGACAAAGTA
>CANQOJ010000239.1 GCA_947625455.1 uncultured Clostridia bacterium
GGAAAAGGCTTTTGAGGTACGATATGTCGGAATTTGCCGAAAGACATTCGGTTTCAAAACTTATCGGCTCTCCTCCGGGATATGCGGGCTGTGAACAGGAGGGCAGACTTATAAAGGAAGTGCGCTCAAATCCGTATTCCGTTGTGCTTTTTGACGAAGCAGAAAAAGCGCACCCCGATGTATTGAACGTTCTTCTGCAAATTCTTGAGGACGGCAGGCTTACCGCGTCTGACGGGAAATGCGCGGATTTTACAAATTCTGTGGTGATACTCACGGGAAATGTCGGAGCGGAAGAACTTGGCAAAAAATCAGTCGGTTTCGGGAAAAATGCTTCCGACAGCGCTGATGTGGTAAAAGCGCTTAAAAAGCAGTTCCGTCCGGAATTGCTGAACAGAATTGACAATATAATAGTGTTTGAAAAGCTGACTGCCGAGAATTTGGAAAAAATATGCAGAAAGCTGTTGAAAGGCGTTGCGGAGAGGGCAAAGCATAGGGGAATAGAACTGTCGTTTGACGAAAGCGCTGTAAAAGCGCTATGCCAAAGGTCGCTTGACGAAAATATGGGAGCAAGACCGTTAAGAAGAGAAATAACGGCAAAAATTGAAGATATGCTTGGCGGGAAAATAATATCGGGCGAGATACCCGAAAAATCTAAAGCCGAAATCTTCGCGGACGGCGAGGATTTCGGCGTGAGGATATTGACTAACAGCTTGTGATTTTACTGCGGTAAAGCCTTTGACAGCATATTTTCCGCAAAAATAGCATAACCGCGCGTGGGATCGTTTACGAGGACGTGAGTTACCGCGCCCACAAACTGCCCGTTTTGAACAATCGGCGAGCCGCTCATTCCGCGTACTATCCCGCCCGTTTCGTCGAGCAATTCGGGATCTGTTATTCTTATGACCATGCTTTTAGAGCCGTCAATGTCAAGCAGGTTTATGCGTTCTATTTCTATTGAATATTCCTTTGGCGCATTTCCGTCAAGAGTAACAAGCACTGTTGCCGCGCCTGTTTTTACCTCCTGCCTGAATGCGGCGGGGTATAATTCACCCGAAATCTCGTCCTTGTATTCGCCGAAAACTCCTACCTCTGTGTTGGAGAGGATAACACCCGTTTCCTTGTCGGGAAAAATCAGTCCGCAAAGTTCGCCTGCCGAGCCGCTTTTTCCCTTTACTATGCCGAAAATATCGGCTTTGGTTATCTCTCCGCTTAACAAAGGCACGGTTTCGCCTGTTGAAACGTCGCTTATTGAATGTCCGAGACCGCCGAAAGTCTTGGTTTTCGGCTCAACAAAGGTGAGCGTGCCGACTCCCGCGGCGCTGTCGCGGACGAAAACTCCGATTTTGAACTCGTCGTCCTCTAACTTAGGCGTAAACTGAAAACACATTTCACGCTCGCCCCGCTCAAGAACAACATTTGTCATTTCCCCGCTCATCTGCACTGCTTTTGATATATCGCTGTTTGTGCGGACGGTTTCGCCGTTTACTTGTTTTATAATGTCGCCCTCTTTAATGCCTGCGGTTTTAGCGGGGGATTGCTCTGATGTCTTTACTACCATAACGCCGTCCGACCTTATTTTTATACCGAAAGGGGTTCCGCATAAAATGACGGATTTTCGCTCTTTTTCTACAAGGTCGGCGGTTTTAACCGGCAAATTTGCAATATAATAAGCGCACCCGTCTGAGGTTGCGCGAAGTTTTGCGCCCGAAAATCCGCATTCCGAAAGCAGACAGTCGGGAGATGAACTTATAACACACGGGAGCGTTTCCAAGAAAATTCTGAAAAATACCGCAAAGCTTAACAGCAAAGCGGACATAGCTCCCGAAAACACTTTAGCGTATTTACTTTTCATTTTCCTATCTTCAAAATATCGCGTCCTTGTTTTGCCGTAAAATTGCGGCATATTAAAGGACGGCGGTATATAAAGTTTGCCTTTCATAAAAATAGATGTTGGCGGCATTTTTCTGCCGCACCAGACTGTCGAAAAAGCCTTAGATGCTAGGAAGCGTTGTTGCAACTAGCCTTTGTGGCTGTTGCAACAACGCTGACAACGCAGATAAGGCTTTGTCGGCAGTCTGAGTATATATTTCGCAAATCCGCAGTTCAATATCAAAGGAAATTACAAACGAAGAAAACAACTTATGCCTGATTTTAAGGAAACCAAATTTTTTGTTCGGACATAATGCGAACAGCCAAAAATGTACTTGACTTTTTTGGAAAAATGAAGTATAATAAAAAGGTATATATTTGGAATTATGGACGATGGCTGTTGCAGTAATATTTACAACGCAGACGGGGTTTTATCGACAGCCTGAAAGTATATATTTGGAATTATGGGCGAGGGTTGCCCTTTTTATATGAAGCCGATATTTTTAAATTTTGATTTAATGTATCGGTAAAGCTTTATTATTTTTTGCCGAAAAATCATATCTATAAGCCGCAAAAGCTTTTTTTGAGCATGTAATTTCTGCCTTTAATCTTACCACTTTTGTTTGCGGCTACATATTCTGTGCTGTTATAAAGCAAACAGCGGTTTTCGGCGTTTGCAGGGCGTTTTATTGCTTTGCAGAAAGGAAAATTTATGGGATTATTGTCAAACAACAAGCTTCTCACCGAAACGGAAAAAATCTCCAAAAAACAAAACTCAGACAAACAGAAAAACCGGACGGCGGCAAAAAAATCCGGAGCGTCCGAAAAAACGCGCCGCTCGTCACAACCCCATCCAAGCAAACCCGTTTTGCAGGGAAAACCCGTATTACAGGGCAAGAAATCAGCGAAAGAACCCGTGCTTGGAAGAAACAAGACGTATGTTCAGAAAAAAACTCAAAATGTCCAAAGGTCGTCTCCCGTTAAATTTATCGCGCTTGGCGGTCTTAATGAAATCGGAAAAAATCTGTACGTTTACGAGTGTTCAAACGATATGTTTATAGTCGACTGCGGAATTGCATTTCCCGATGAGGAAATGCTCGGAGTTGACCTTGTCGTGCCCGATTTTACCTATATTGAGAAGAATAAGGAAAAACTCAGAGGGATAGTCATAACCCACGGTCATGAGGACCATATAGGCGGACTGCCGTATCTTTTGAAGAAGATAAATGTTCCCGTGTACGGCACAAGACTTACATTAGGGCTTGTCGAGGGGAAAC
>CANQOJ010000240.1 GCA_947625455.1 uncultured Clostridia bacterium
AATGATGTAATAGGCAAGGACTTCTTACCTCTTACCTCTTACCTCTAATCAGTATTCCCCTCTGCTTCTGATAAGTTCAGCATAGAATCCGTTTTGCTGTAAAAGTTCTTCGTGCGTGCCCTGTTCGACAATATGCCCCGATTTCATAACCAGGATACAGTCCGCTTCCTGAATTGTCGAAAGCCTGTGCGCAACGACAAAACTCGTCCTGCCAAGCGTCATTGAGTTAAACGCGCTCTGTATCTTCATTTCTGTTCTTGTATCGATTGAACTTGTCGCCTCGTCAAGTATAAGCATGGGCGGCAGACAAAGCATAACCCTTGCGATTGACAACAGCTGACGCTGACCTTGTGATAACTCCGCGTCGTTTGTGATAACCGTGTCATAGCCGTTTTCAAGCTTTCTGATAAAGCTGTCGGCATGCGCTGATTTTGCCGCCGTAATGACTTCTTCAAGCGACGCGTTTGGTTTTCCGTAGGCAATATTTTCACGCACCGTGCCTTTAAATACCCACGTTTCCTGCAAAACAATGCCGTAATTTGCCCGCAGACTGTTGCGCGTTATCTCCTTTATCGGCGTTTTATTTACCCTGATTTCCCCGCTTGTAACGTCATAAAACCGCATTAAAAGGTTAATCAGCGTTGTTTTCCCGCAGCCCGTAGGACCTACTATCGCTATATGCTGTCCGCTTTTTACGCTGAGGTTAAGGTTTTCAATCAGCGGTTTTTCGGGGACATAGCTGAAGCTGACATCGTCAATTTCAACCGTGCCGTCGCAGTTTTCAAGCGCAATTTTCCCATAATCCGAGCTTTCTGCCGTTTCATCAAGAAACGCGAAAATCCTTGACGCTGAAGCAAGCGCGCTCTGAAGCTCCGTTATAACTCCCGAAATCTCGTTAAACGGCTTGGTGTACTGGTTTGCGTACTGCAAAAAACAGCTTAAATCGCCTACCGTAAATCCCCCGCTCACGGCTTTTACGGCGTTTAACGCGCCGAAAACGCCAACTCCCGCATACACAAGAGAATTTACAAACCTCGTGCAGGGATTGGTAAGCGCGGAGTAAAACTGCGCTCTGCGTCCGCAGACGTTGAGCCTTTCGTTTATTTCGTCGAATTTCTCCTCGGAATTGTTCTCAAATCCGAATGCCTTTACAAGCCTCTGCGCGCCTATCCTTTCGTCAATAAATCCCGTAAGTTCGCCTTTTATCGCGCTTTGCTCGCGGAATTTGTTGAAGCAGAGTTTTGATATAATGCCTGCGACAGCAAACGAAAGCGGCGTTATGATTACGACAACAAGCGTTATCTGCCAGTTAAGGCTTACCATAAACACAAGCGTGCCTATTATCGTAACAACTCCCGTGAACAGCTGCTGAAATCCCTGCAAAAGCCCGTCGCTCACCGCGTCAACGTCGTTTACTACGCGCGAGAGAATATCGCCGTGAGATTTTGCGTCAATATACGAAAGCGGAAGTTTCTGCAAATGTGCGAAAATGTCTGTGCGCATCTGCTTTACGGTGGTATGCGAGATTTTGTTTGTCAGAAAATACATCAGCCATTGAAGCAAAGCGACTATGGGAATAATAACAGCGATTGAAATAAGAATACCCGTCATTTTCTCAAAATCAACGCCGTTTGGCGTAATACAGTCCACCGCTCTGCCTATCAAAACGGTAGTGTACAGCGACAGCAAAACGCTTCCCGCCGCGCACACAAGGCTTAAAACCACAAGTCCTGCCGACTTTTTTACATATTTCAGCAGTCGTGCAAGCGCGCCTTTTTTGGTCTGTTCTTTACTCATTCACCGCCGCCTCCATTTCTCTTATCTCCTCTTCGGAATATTGCGTAAGGCATATTTCGCGGTAAACGGGACAAGTTTTCAGAAGTTCAGCATGAGTGCCTATGCCGACAGCTTTGCCGTCGTCAAGCACTATTATCTTGTCCGCGTGGAGAATGGAGTTTGCTCTCTGTGAGATGATAACGCAGGACATTGAAAGACTGCCTAAAGCTTTGCGCAGTTTAGCGTCTGTCGCGTAGTCAAGCGCGCTTGAACTGTCGTCAAGTATCAGTATTTCGGGATTTTGCGCGATTGCCCTTGCGATAGTAAGGCGCTGTTTCTGACCGCCCGAAAAGTTCTTTCCGCCCTGTAAAACAACGCTGTCAAGCCCGCCGTCAAGCGTATCTGTAAACTCCTTTGCCTGCGCAATTTCAAGCGCATTCTGTATCTGCATATCTGAAATGTTATCGTTTCCGAGCGTCATATTTTCTCTTAAAGTACCGCTTAAAAGTTCCGCTTTCTGCGGTACAAGGGCAATCATGCCTTTGAGTTCATTCTTGGGATAATCCCGTATATCCGCGCCGCTTAGCGTTATTTTGCCGCCTGATACATCATAAAACCTGCACATAAGGCTTGCGACAGTGGATTTTCCCGAACCCGTACCGCCGATTATGCCGAGCGTTTCTCCGCGCTTTAGTTCAAATGTTATGCCGCTTAGCGCCTCGTCGCCCGCGGTGTATGAAAAATGAACGTCGGAAAAGGTGATTACGGGCGCGTTTTTGTCTTTTTTCGGCGAATTTTCGGGATATGTTATCGAACTTTTCATCTCGAATATTTCGTTTATTCTAGCTGATGACGCGGCGGCTTTTGTGAAAATCGTCACAAGATTTGCCACAACGACAAGCGCAAGCGAAATCTGCGTCATATAGTTTACAAGCGCGATTATCTTGCCCTGAGTCAATCCGTCGATACCGGTGTCCGCAAATCCCCCGCCTATCCACACTATCAGCAGATATGCAACATTCACCGCCACAAATATGGCAGGATTTAACAGCGCGTTTATTCTTCCCGCCGTAACGGCAAACTTTCGGTATTCCTCGGCTTCCTTTTCAAAACGCTCTTTTTCATGTTCCTGACGTGAAAACGCGCGGACTACTCTCACTCCCGAAAGATTTTCGCGGGTTATTCTTGAAATGCCGTCAAGCGACTTCTGCTGTTTTTTGAACAGCTTTACCGTGACTTTCATTATGGGGTACATAACGAGGACGATAACCGCCATTGTACCGAAGAAAATCAGCGACAGGCGCGGGCTTATTGAAAATGACATAATTGATGCGCCGATTACCAAAAAAGGCGC
>CANQOJ010000241.1 GCA_947625455.1 uncultured Clostridia bacterium
CATCTTAAAAGCGTTATGCACATAGCGCATAACGCGTCTAGCTTCTAGCAGCTTTTTTCTCTTTCAGCTTTATCGAAACAAACAAAACTATAATTCCAACAGCAACAACAATTGTCGTTGATATACTGCCCTCAAGTCCGAATGCGCCGCCGTTTATGACCGCACTTGCGTCAGTTTGAACTGACGACAAAACCGACAACATTTTTCCCATTCCGCTGACGGAAACGCCGTAGAAATTGCCCTGTGTGAAATTCCAGAGCGAATGAAACGCGCCCGCAATCCAGATGTTGTTGAAGCGTATCATCAGCAACGCCGCAAGCACCCCGTACAAGAACAGATTTACAAACGCCAACACCGAAAGTCCCGGATTTGCCATATGCAAAACCGCAAACACAAGCGAACTAGCTATTACAGCCGTTACAGCCGAATATCTCCTGCCTATTGACGCCATAAGATACCCTCTGCAGAAAACTTCTTCAGCCATTCCCTGCACGAGATACCCGAAGAAAAACGCCGTGATTATCCCGATATTCGAGGGCTTGTTCAAGTCCGCCGAAACGCCGTTAAGCTTAAATCCGCCCATAAGCACGCTTAAGAAAAAAATCGCCGAGAACACCGCAAACCCGCATACTATGCCGATAAGATACTGCGGTACAGCGCGCTTATTGACGAAACCCATGGAACTTGCTTTGCGCTTTTCAAACATCTTGCAGTAAATTATCGGGCAAAGTATCAAAAACGCATTTGAATACAGTGCGGGAATAATCACCCACAACGACGACGTTAACGCAGTCATCAAATCGCTGAACACCGTAATAGGATCGGACGGTGCGTCGGTAATGAACTTCTGAAGCAGAGGATCACGGAAAAACCCAAATCCCATGCCGACGCTTTGCACTATGCCCATTAACGTCTGCGCCGCGATAAATACAACTATCGCTATCCCAAGTTCCACGAAAATATTGCGCCCTTTGTTGCCTGCCTCCTCCATAAACGGAGGCTTTTTCAATATTGTCATCTAAACTCCTTTCCGTTATCTGAAACTGTAAAGCTGAACCTGTTCAAATCCGTCAAGCAGTTCGTTTGACATACCGAATGCCGCGTCAACTCCCCTTGCCACGCACTCTATGGGTTTGTCCGCAACATAACAAGGCGCGCCGACTTTCTGCGCAATAAGTTCGGGCAATCCTCCAAGCAGCGCGCCGCCGCCTGTCAGCAAAATGCCGTTTGAGAGAATGTCGCCGACAAGTTCTGGCGGGGTTGATTCAAGAACAAGCTTCACCTGCTCTACAATCTCCATCGCGTTTTCTCTCAATGCGTCATATATATCCTTGTCGCTTATCTCAACGCTTTCGGGAAGCCCTCTCAAAAGATGTCTCCCGCGGATTACCATTTTCTTCTCACCCGTAGGATTAAAGACGTTAGCGAGTTCGATTTTCGCCTTTTCCGCTGTCTTTTCGCCTATGAGTATCTTGTATTTCTGCGTTATATGGCGCACAATTGCCGCATCAAACTTGTTTCCCGCCATTTTTACCGAGCGCGACTGGACAATGCCGTTGAACGAAACCACGGCAACGTCCGAAGTACCTCCGCCTATGTCCACAACCATTGTTCCGCTGGGCTTTGAGATGTCGATACCCGCGCCGATAAGCGCCGCGATAGGTTCTTCTATAAGATAAACCTTTCTTGCGCCTGCCGACAGCGCCGCTTCAACAACTGCCCTGCGCTCAACGTCCGTAACCGAACTCGGCACGCACAAAACTATCCTCGGCTTTACCATAAAGCCGCCGTTTACCATGTTTATAAATTCTTTTATCATTGCCTGCGTCATATCGTTGTCGGAGATAACGCCGTCTTTCAGCGGTCTTACCGCAACGATATATTCGGGCGTTCTGCCTATCATCTTGTAGGCTTCTTTTCCTACCGCAACGACCGCTTTTTTCTTTCTGTCATATGCGACAACCGACGGTTCGTTTAAAACGATGCCCTTTCCCGCTATTGTAATGATTATGTTTGCCGTTCCTAAATCAATTCCTATATCTACTGCCATTGTTTTAAATCTCCCTACTCTTGTTTGTCATTATTTTCCGTTTTTCTGCGCCTATTATACGCTGTTATTCATCATGAAACCAGCGCTTTTTCTTGCCCATAATTTCCCTTATCATTTCGGGCATAACAGCCTTTCGCATTTGCTCGACTCTGCCGTAAAGTTCGTTAATTCTCACGTTTTTAGCACCCGCGCTGCTCCCTCTCGGCACTCTTGCAAATCTCGGCTGAACTTTTTGCGCAACACGCTCGGTGAATATCGCAACGCATTTTGAACAACTGCACGCGTTGAACCTGTCCAAAATTTCGGGCGCTTCAAGCTTTATCGCAAGTTCAGCTATATTGACAACTTCAACTTCCTCGCTGTTGTCAACTTTCACAGGTCCATACCTGCTTTTCATCAGTCTTGAAAGCGGTTCTTTTCCTCGAAGCTGTTTCGGCACTGCGCTTTTTCCCGCAAGAATTACGGGATTTTCGTCCTTGCTCTCCTCCACAAGTTTCATGACCTGCGGAGTTTTGCATGATACCTGCCTTTCGGCAGATTTCCGCTTTTTAGCTGATTTTTTTGATTTCGCCGTCTGCGCTTTACCCATTATCGCTGCCTTTCTTTGTCTTGCCCTGAATATGCGGTTCAATCAGCTCGCCTACAAACTTGTTGAACTCTATCGCGCCCCTTGACTTAGGCGAAAACGTGATTATGCTCTCGCCGTGTGCGGGCGCCTCGGAAATGGCAACGCTCGCGCTTATCTTCGTTTTGAATATTGTAGTCTGAAGCTGTGAGGCTATCATCTGCGCAAGCTCCTCAACCTCTTTTGTAAGCAGCAGCCTGCCGTTATACTTATTCAGCAATATCCCCCGCACGCAAAGCGATTTGTTGTAGTATTTCTTAACAGCGAAAATCGTTTGTTTAAGCTGTGCTATGCCCTGAAGCGACAATATCTCGCACAGCATGGGAATTATCAGTTCATCTGACGCGGTATATGCGTTTATTGTCAGCACTGACAATGCGGGCGGGGTGTCGAGAATGATGTAGTCATAGTTTTTCTTGATGTAG
>CANQOJ010000242.1 GCA_947625455.1 uncultured Clostridia bacterium
TGCTCGGAGCTTAGCGAAGCGCAGATGAACAGGCTTTGCGAGTTTCTCGACAATGCCCGCCGCTGTCCGAAATTTACCGAGGTAATTGACGATACAGGAAAGAAGAAAGAACTTTCGTTTGTTGACGTAAAGCAGTACGGCAGTTTTAAAACCGTTTCATTTGACAGCGCAAACAAGCTTTGCGACGATTTCTTTTCCGACAACAACGCAAATGACAGAGCCAAACAGTGGGCAAGGGATTTGCTCAAAACCGTCAATAACGCCTATGAAAGAACCCTGCGCAAAGTCGAGATACGCAAAAAGGAACTTTCGGAGTGCAGTGAACGGGAGAATTTCCGAGTGTGCGGAGATATTATAAGCGCGAACATTTACCGTCTGGAAAAGGGCATGACAAAATGCGTGCTTGACGATTTTTACAGCGGAGAACAGCGCGAAATCGCTCTTGACGCAAGGCTCACGCCCTCGCAGAATGCGCAGAAATACTACGCTTCATACCGTAAGCTGTGCAACGCCGAGAAAAAGCTGACGGAGCTTATAGAGGCGGGGAATGACGAACTTTTGTATCTTGACAGCGTTCTCGACAGCGTAACCCGCGCGCGTAATGAACAGGAACTTTCGGAAATACGCGCTGAACTTTTTGAGCAGGGATATACGCACAACGCCAAAGCAAATCCGAAAAAACTTTCCGAGCCGCTCAGATATATTTCACACGGCGGGTATGAAATACTTGTCGGTAAAAACAACAGGCAAAACGACAAACTGACGCTTAAAACGGCAGGCGCGCTTGACATCTGGCTTCATGCCAAGGATATTGCGGGTTCGCATGTTATTATAAGGACAAGAAACGGCATGCCCGACGAGCAGACGATATTTGAAGCCGCGCTGCTTGCCGCGTATCATTCAAAAGCGCGTTCGTCGTCAAATGTGCCCGTTGACTATACAATGGTGAAGTTTGTGAAAAAGCCCGCGGGCGCAAAACCCGGAATGGTCATCTTCACCAACAATAAAACGCTTTATGTAACTCCAAGCGAGGATAAAATAAATACAATCAAGGAAAGAGGACAAGTTAAATGAAAAAAGAACTTGACAAAACATATTCCCCGAAAGACTTCGAGGAACGCATTTACAAAAACTGGGAGGAAAACGGATATTTCCGCGCAGAAGTAGACTCGAAGAAAAAGCCGTATACCATAGTAATGCCCCCGCCGAATGTAACGGGACAACTGCACATGGGACACGCGCTTGACTGCACGCTTCAGGATATTCTTATCAGATTTAAGCGCATGAAAGGTTATTCCGCGCTGTGGCTTCCGGGTACAGACCATGCCGCGCTTGCGACAGAAGCGAAGATTGTCGCGGCTATGAAAGAAGAGGGCATTACAAAGGACATGCTTGGGCGCGAGGGATTTCTCGAAAGGGCATGGGACTGGACGAGAAAATACGGAAACCGCATTAAGGAACAACAGCGCAAAATGGGTACTTCCTGCGACTGGTCGCGCGACAGGTTCACAATGGACGAGGGCTGTTCAAAAGCCGTTCAGAAAGTCTTTATGGACTTGCACAAGAAAGGGCTTATCTACCGCGGAGAACGCATTATAAACTGGTGCCCCAACTGCAAAACGTCAATTTCCGATATTGAAACCGAATATGAAGAACAGGACGGCTTTTTCTGGCATATAAACTACCCGTTTGCGGACGGGAGCGGCTATCTTGAAATAGCGACAACGCGCCCCGAAACGCTGCTGGGCGACAGCGCTGTTGCAGTTAACCCGAAAGACGAACGCTATACAAATATTGTCGGCAAAATGTTAAAACTTCCGCTTACCGACAGGGAGATACCCGTTGTTGCAGATGAATATGTGGATATGGAGTTTGGTACGGGCTGCGTTAAGATAACGCCCGCGCATGATCCAAACGACTTTGAGGTAGGAAAACGCCATAATCTGCCCGTTATCCATATGATGAACGACGACGCGACAATTAAAGAGGGCGTCGGCGGGAAATATGCGGGAATGGACAGGTATGAAGCAAGAAAGGCAATGGTAAAAGACCTTGAAGAACAAGGCTTGCTTGTAAAAACCGAACCGCATAAGCACAATGTCGGCACTTGTCAGCGCTGCGGCACGACCGTTGAACCTACCGCGTCGCTTCAGTGGTTTGTAAAGATGAAAGAACTTGCGAAACCCGCGATAGATGTTGTAAAAAGCGGGGAACTGCGCTTTGTGCCGAAGCGTTTTGAAAACAGCTATCTCTACTGGATGGAGAATATCCGCGACTGGTGCATTTCAAGGCAGATATGGTGGGGGCACAGGATACCCGCGTTTTACTGTCAGAACCCCGACTGTAAGCATATGGAAATAACTCTCGACAATATCGACAAATGCCCTAAGTGCGGCGCGCCCGTAAAGCAGGACGAGGACACGCTTGACACATGGTTCAGCTCGGCATTGTGGCCGTTTTCAACTTTGGGCTGGCCCGAAGAAACCGAGGATTACAAGTATTTCTACCCAACCGACACGCTTGTGACGGGATATGATATAATAACGTTCTGGGTTTCGAGAATGATTTTCAGCGGACTTGAACATACGGGCGAAAAGCCGTTTAAGGACGTTTTAATTCACGGACTTGTGCGAGATGAACTTGGGCGCAAGATGTCAAAATCTCTGGGCAACGGCGTTGATCCGCTTGATATTGTGGACAAATACGGCGCGGACGCTTTAAGGCTTACCCTTGTAACAGGAAACGCACCCGGGAATGATATGCGCTGGTCGGAGAAAAAGGTATTAAATTCCAGAAACTTTATAAATAAACTCTGGAATGCTTCAAGATATATCCTTATGAACCTCCCCGACGATTTTGAAAAGCCTGTTCTTCCCGAAAATCTGCCCATTGAGGATAAATGGGTGCTGTCGCTGTACAACGACCTTATCAAAAACGTCACCGCCAACCTTGAAGCATATGAACTGGGCGTTGCTGTCGGCAATCTCTACGATTTCATCTGGGATATTTTCTGCGACTGGTATATTGAACTCACAAAGCCGAGAATTGCGGCGGGCGGTGAAAG
>CANQOJ010000243.1 GCA_947625455.1 uncultured Clostridia bacterium
TCAGAAACTTCAGCACTGACGGTCTTATCTCTTCTTCGTCAATCCGTTCGCTGTTTGAAGATTCACAAAAACGCCTTTGGGTAGGCACAAATGACGCGGGAGTTTTCCTGTACGAAAACGGCAAATTTACGCAGATTGAAAGCCCCGGAAACTACTCGTTTTTATGCATACGCGATTTTGCCGAAAGCCCTGACGGCACTATACATATCGCTTCAACATCAGGCGTAGGCGAGATAAGCGAAAACAGGCTTATACCCTACGAGGGCGCGGGGATAACGGGAGAAACCGCATATTCTATCGCCTGCGACAAGCTGGGCAGAGTGTGGGCGGCGCTTAATGCGGGAAAATGCGCGGTTATAGCTGACGGAAAACCCGAAAAGATAATCGAGTCATCGGAGATTTTCACGGACGCGGAGATATACTGCGCCGCATCTGACGATGCGGGAAATATCCTGCTTGGTTCATCCGAGAACAAAGCCGCGCGGCTTAGCTTTGACGATAACGGAGAGTACAGCAAGGAGATTTTTGAAACAGGCAGTGTTTACACCCACAACAGGATAATTTCAAGCGGCAGTCAGATGATAATCTGCGGTGAACAAGGGTTTGCGCTTCTGGACGAAAGCGGAGATGTTGTCCTCACAAACGGAGATACGCCCATTCCCGCAAATGACGCGGCGGTTGACTACGAGGGGAACATATGGCTTGCCTCGTCAACATACGGCGCTGTCAAATACGCAAAGGGCTGCATTTCCCCTATAAGCGAAGATACGGAGTTTATGAACACCGCGATTAACGCCGTTGCAATTTCTGACGGGAATTACTACGCCGCACACGACAGCGGTCTTTTCATTGTAAATTCAGCGGGCGAGGTTGTAAACTCACCGCTTTGCGAAATGCTTTCGGGAATACGCGTGCGCCATGCCATGACGGACGATACAGGAAAAGTCTGGCTTTCAACTTACTCTGACCACGGAATTGTCGTATACAATCCGAAAAACGGTGAAATAACGGAGTTCAATACCCAAAACGGACTTATCAGCAACCTTGTGAGAATGACGCTTCAGATAGCGCCAAACAAGTTTGCCGCGGCTACCCAGTCGGGGGTAAATATCATTGAAAACGGCGAAGTTACCGAAAGTTACGGCTCAAAAGACGGGCTTAACGTTTCGGCGATACTCTGCCTTGCATATGACGACGATGGCACTTTGCTTATGGGAAGCGACGGCGGAGGTCTTTTCACGCTGAAAGACGGAGTTATCACCTCTCACGGGCTTGAAGAAAAGCTTGAAGAGGGCGTAGTGTTAAGGCTTTTGCGCGACGAAGAACTCGGAGGATATTTTGTCAGCGCGGGAAGCAACCTGTACTTTTGGAACAAATCGGAATTTACAAAGCTTACTGGTTTCAACAAGGACGCGGGAAGCATTTTCGACTTTTTTATCCGCGAGGGAAAGTTATATGTTCTTCAGAACAACGGCATAATCGAGCTTGACAAAACCGCGCTGTTAAGCGGAAATTATACCCGCGGGCGCGAGTTCAGCTTTGCGCACGGGCTTACGGGTTCACTCAACGCAAATACCTGGAGTTTGCAGGACAATGACAAGCTGTATATTGCGACAAGGAAAGGCGTTTCAATGTTTGAGTTTGATTTGGCGCAGTCGGAGCTGCCGAAAGTCATTATAAACAGCGTTGTCATTGACGGAGAAGAAGCCGAAATGACCGAAAATTTGAGCATTTCGGGAAATGCGGGGCGCGTGACGTTTGATTTTTCGGCGCTCTGCTTTTCGGGAAATTCGGACTTTCTGATGTCATACAAGCTTGAGGGCTTTGATGATGAAGAAACCGTCGTTTCATCAGCAAGCGGGAATGTCAGCTACACAAATCTTCCGGGCGGGGAGTACACCTTTACCATAAAGGCATATTCACCGGGCGACACTTCGCATTACCGCACGGCAAGCATAAACTTCACCAAAACCAAAAGGATATATGAATATCCCCTGTTCTGGATATTATCGGCGGTAATTCTGCTTGCTATAGCGGCAATCGCTACATATCTGATACTTTCCGCAAGACTGCGCGCTTCAAAACGCCGTCAGAAAGAGCTGAAGAACATTATTGAACAGTCGCTTTCGACATTTGCGGAGGCGATTGACGCAAAGGATAAGTACACCCAAGGTCACTCGCTGAGGGTTGCGGCATATTCGCGCGAACTTGCACGCAGAATGGGTTTGCCCGAAGAAGAACAGGAGAGGATATACTATATTGCGTTTTTGCATGATATAGGCAAGATAGGCATTCCCGACTCGATTTTAAACAAACCCGATAAGCTGACGCCCGAAGAGGACGCGATAATCCGCACCCACCCCATAATCGGCGGGCGCATACTCGAAAACTTCACGGCAATCAAGGGCATAACCGCAGGCGCTAAATATCACCACGAAAGGCTTGACGGAAACGGCTACTGCGAAGGTTTGAAGGGCGACCAGATACCGCTTGAGGCAAGGATTATCGGCGTTGCGGATACATATGACGCCATGTCAAGCACAAGATGTTATCGGAAAGCAATGCCTAGCGACGTCATAATTGAGGAACTTGAAAAAATCAGCGGAACACAGCTTGACACCGTTGTCGTAAAGCATATGCTGGACATGATACAGGACGGCACTGCGCCTATGGAGGCGGTGTCCAAACTGCATGATATAGTTCATACCGAGTAACTAAACCATACGCAAGGGAAAAACCCTGCCAGAGGTTAGATATCAAGAGGCTAGAGGCTAGAGTTTGGAACAAAGGAGCGTAAACCTATTGAGGGGTTTACGCTCTTTTAGTTTCAAAACAATCTAAATATTATCCGCGTCAGCGGATACCTTTACTGATTACTGTCCACTGTACATTGTATACTATCTAAAGTACTCAATGCCATTCTTGAATATCGGCTGGTCCTTGTTGCCGTCAACATTCTTTGCGACAAACTCCGTAAGCCTCTCGGTATGCCCCATTTTGCCGAGGACGCGTCCGTCGGGTGAAATCAAGCCCTCGATTGCGCA
>CANQOJ010000244.1 GCA_947625455.1 uncultured Clostridia bacterium
CAGAGGTCACGGTTCGGGACAGGGCAAGACCGCGGGCAAGGGACATAAAGGTCAGAAAGCTCGTTCGGGCGGTTCAATAAGACCGGGCTTTGAGGGCGGTCAGATGCCGCTTCAGAGAAGAATGCCCAAGCGCGGATTTAACAACATTTTTGCAAAGGAATTTGCTGCTGTTAATGTTTCAGAGCTTGAAAAACGCTTTGAGGACGGCGCGGAAGTTGACGCTCAGGCGCTCATTGACGCCGGCGCAATAAAGGACGCTAAAGACGGCGTTAAAATTCTGGGCAACGGAGAACTTTCCAAAAAGCTTACTGTAAAGGCTGCCAAGTTTACGGCTGCTGCTCAGGAAAAAATAGAAAAGGCGGGCGGAAAGGCTGAGGTGATGTAATGAACGGAATGATTACAGTCTTACGCAACGCCTGGGTTGACACTCAGCTTCGCAAAAAGATTTTGTACACGCTGTTTATCATCGTCTTATTCCGCTTGGGTTCATGCATTTTCGTTCCGTTTCTCGACAACACCGCAATATCAAATATGATTTCGGGTGCGTCGCTGCTTAGTTATCTCGATACGATGACGGGCGGTGCGCTCGGAAACGGAACTCTTCTGGCAATGTCGATAACGCCCTACATCAACGCGTCGATTATCATTCAGCTGCTGACAGTTGCGATACCGCCGCTTGAAAAGCTCTCGAAAGAGGGCGAGCCTGGGCGCAAGAAAATCAACAAGATAACAAAACTTGTCGCTTTGGGAATTGCCGTTTTACAGGCTACGGCGTTCTATTTCTCGCTCAGAAACGGAACAAAGGACCAGGACGGCGTATATATGGAGATCCTGAAATACGGCGAAAAAGCGGATATGTTCGCACAGATTTTGTCCGCAGTGACAATCATCTCCTGCTTTGTCGCAGGTGCGTGCGTAATTATCTGGCTGGGCGACAGAATTAACGAAAAGGGCATAGGAAACGGAATTTCAATGATACTCTTCGCAGGTATCGTTGCGCGTTTCCCCGACCAAATTCAAACGTTTGTAAGACTTTGCCAGCAGGATATGAAGAACCTTATTTTCGTTGTTGTCGTTCTTATTATGTACGCGGCAATGATCTGGTTTGTTATCTTCATGACAAATGCAGAGCGCAGAATACCCGTTCAATACGCCAAGCGCGTTGTCGGACGCAAGATGTACGGCGGACAGTCAACTCACATTCCGATTAAAGTCGCAATGAGCGGCGTTATGCCTATCATCTTCGCAATGTCAATCATGTCGCTCCCGCAGACGATTTTGTTCTTCTTCGGAATTACGGGCGACGGCACAAGCGGACACACTTTCTGGGAGAGCTTTGTAAGATTCTTCAGCCAGAGTTCTGTCGGCTATGCAATAATTTATTTCGTATTGATAATCGCGTTCAACTACTTCTATGTTGCGATTTCGTACAATCCTATCGAAATAGCGAATAACCTGAAGAAAAACAACGGCGCAATCCCCGGTTACCGTCCGGGTAAGCCCACGTCGGACTTCATCTACAATTCGCTGAACAAAATTACTCTTTTCGGCGCAATCTTCCTCGGTATAATCGCAATTCTGCCGATAATTCTCTCGTGGATAAACCCGAACTTCTCAGGACTTTCACTGGGCGGTACAACGCTTTTGATTATCGTCGGCGTTGCTCTCGAAACAGTGCGTTCACTGGAGAGCCAGATCACAATGCGCCATCACCCCGGTTTTTTGGATTGAGTTATATTCCGCAGTACGGTTCAAGGCGTACTACAGCATAGCCTTGAACCCGGCGGAATGAGCAGTCAGGAGAGTAACTTATGAATATGATATTTCTCGGCGCTCCGGGCGCAGGAAAAGGAACGCAGGCAGAGGTTGTCTGCAAGGAACTCAACATTCCCGCTATTTCAACGGGAAATATGCTCCGCGAGGCGGTTAAAAATTCAACCGAAGCGGGGTTAAAGGCTAAAAGCTATATGGACGCGGGAGAACTTGTTCCCGACGAGGTTGTAATCGGAATTTTAAAGGACAGGATTTCAAAGCCCGACGCACAAAACGGATTTATCCTTGACGGATTTCCGAGAACAGTTGAACAGGCTGAGGCTCTTGAGAAAATGGGCGTGCAGATTGACAAGGTTATCGAGATAGCAGTTTCTGACGAGGCAATTACCGCGCGTATGAGCGGAAGAAGAGTCTGCGAGGGCTGCGGAAATTCGTACCACATTCAGTACAAACCCACAAAGGTCGAGGGCATTTGCGACGCATGCGGAGCAAAGGTTGTCCAGAGAATTGACGACAAGCCCGAAACTGTTCAGGCGCGTCTTAAAACCTATCACGAGAAAACTGCTCCTTTGAAAGATTACTATCAGAAAAGAGGCAAACTCGTAACGGTTGAGGGACAAAACGAAATTGCCGAAACTTCGCGTCTTACGCTGAAAGCTATCAAGGGCTGAGCAAAATGATTTCAATTAAAAATCAGACCGAACTTAAAGGAATGATGAAAGCCGGTGAACTTGCGGCGCAGGCTCTGGCTCTGGCGGGAAAGAACGCGGTTGCGGGAATTTCCACCTGGGAACTTGACAAAATCGTCAACGATTATATCGTGTCACACGGCGGTCATTGTCCCTGCAAGGGATACGGCGGTTTTCCGGGGCATAACTGCTTTTCGGTAAACGAAGAACTTATCCACGGAATACCAAGCAAGAAAAAGATCCTTAAAGACGGCGACATTTTGTCGTGCGACATTGTTGCCGAACTTGACGGATATATGGGCGACAACACCAAAACCTTTGCTGTCGGAAATGTTTCCGATGAGGCAAAACGAATTATGAAGTTCACCGAAGAGGCGCTTTATAAGGGAATTGAAAAGGCGGTTGCGGGAAACCGCATAGGCGACATCTCAAACGCGATTGAAACTCACGTCAAAAGCGGAGGTTATGCCGTTGCGGAGAAGTTTATAGGTCACGGCATAGGGCGCGAAATGCACGAAGATCCCGAAGTCCCGAATGAGGGCAAGGCAGGTCACGGTCCGAGG
>CANQOJ010000245.1 GCA_947625455.1 uncultured Clostridia bacterium
TCACAGCGACGCGGGAGGTTTGTATATTGCGGTCATGACCGATCCGACAACGGGCGGTGTTACCGCGTCATTTGCAAGCCTTGGCGATATAACGATAGCCGAGCCGAAAGTCTTGATAGGCTTTGCGGGAAGAAGAGTTATACAGGACACCATAAGACAGCGCCTGCCCGACGATTTTCAGTCGGCGGAGTTTCAGCAGGACTGCGGTTTTGTGGATATGATAGTTGAGCGGGGAATGATGAGAAAAATGCTCTCAAACATTCTTAAACTCCATGGATTTACAAAGGAAGAGAAATCGAAATGAACTTTACAGACCTTTCAGACAGTCAGAATTACATCTCACAGCTTGTTGACGCTGTATCGGAAAACAACGAATAATATCGAAAACAATTGAAAAGTGCAGGCACAAAATTTTTGTGCGGCAGGAGGAATGCTTTTCAAATGAACCATGATGTTCTTTACGGCATTTGTCTGGGTTTGGGATTAACCGCAATAATAGCTTTAGTAATATTCGTTTTTTATTTAGTTTTTCAAATATTATATAATCCGTTTCATTACCCGTATTTTATTTATAACATTGACATTTCGGGAAAAAGAAGTCCTCATTATGAAGATTTTATAGATATGTTTATAATCGAGGGAAATTTTAATTTAATAGAACAGCACGCTGCGAAAATTGCGGAGTGGAAAAACGAGTGTAAAATACAAATAGAAGAAAGTAAAATGAAGGAGCGCAGAAGCAGACAGTTTCAAGAGTGTATTGACGACGCTCATGAATTTCAATTTAAATTTACCAAAATGCAGACAAGGTATCGCACGGTGAATTATGTCAGAATGCCCTATAAGGTGACTCAAGCAGTAAAGATATTCCCTTGCGATTATGCATACCTTTTGAAACGAAAACAACAATTAGAAGCCATTTCTTATCAATTGCCGCTAAGACAGTATAACATCAAAAACCAAAGAAGCCTTATGACAAAAGAATTGCGGAAAACAGTTATGGAGCGCGATAATTATACCTGTCAGATTTGCGGGAAATATATGCCCGATGAAGTAGGGCTTCAGATTGACCATATTACGCCTGTTTCAAAGGGCGGGAAAACTGTTTTGTCAAATTTGCAGGTAACATGCTCAAAATGCAATTCCCGCAAAAGGGATAAAACAGATTATATCCGTACAGCCACAAGTGAAGAACAGGATAGTACAGGCGAAAATGAATTAACGTCTTGAAAAAGGAGCAGATTATGAACAATTTATCCGCATGGGAGCGAATGGAGATAGTTCACAACAAGAACCGACCGACCGTGAACGACTACATTCCCGCTATCTTTACGCGGTTTATGGAGTTTCACGGCGACAGGCTTTTCGGCGACGACGCGGCGATAATAGGCGGCATAGGGTTTTTAAGCGACGTTCCCGTGACCGTTATAGCGCAGGTAAAGGGGAAAACGCTAGATGAAAACCGCCATACAAACTTCTCCATGCCCCACCCTGAGGGCTACCGCAAAGCGTTAAGGCTTGCAAGGCAGGCGGAAAAGTTCCATAGACCTGTTATCTGCCTTGTTGACACGCCCGGTGCATACTGCGGTATAGAAGCGGAAAAACGCGGACAAGGCGAAGCGATAGCCAAAAACCTTGCCGAATTTATGACGCTTAAAACGCCCGTGGTATCGGTTGTGCTGGGCGAGGGCGGAAGCGGGGGAGCGCTGGCGCTGGCGGTATGCGACGAGCTGGCTATGCTTTCTAACGCGCTGTACTCGGTAATTTCTCCGCGCGGCGCGGCGTCAATCCTCTGGAAAGACGGCACAAAGGAGAAAGAAGCCTGCGAGATACTGAAAATCACGGCAGAGGATTTGACGCGCTTTGGAGTATGCGACAAGATAATACAAGAACCCGACGGCGGCGCGCAGACAAATCCCGAACAGACCGCCGACAGCATTTACGAGTACCTTGTCGACGCAATCGCAAGGCTAAAACCCGTGCAAACGGAGCGGCTTCTTGAAAATCGTTACAAAAAGTTTAGAAAAATAGGTATGTTTACCGAATAATTTCAGTAAAAATTACTAACAATTTTTAGTAATTTGCTCTTGATTATTTTGCAAAGATGATTTATAATATAACTTGATAATACTAAAGACCTTGGGAAAGGGTTTTGGTTAAAAATTAGTGGAGGTTTATTAAATGGAAACTTTTGAGAAGATCAGGGACATTATTGCGGAACAGCTTGATGTTGCGGACAAGGACAGCATTACCGAAACGTCTGTTATTACGGACGACCTCGGCGCGGATTCGCTGGACGTTGTTGACCTTGTAATGGCAATCGAGGACGAGTTCTCGGTTGAAATCCCGGAGGACGAGGTTGAAAACATCAAGACTGTAGGCGATATAGTAAAGTACGTTGAGGATAAACAGTAATTCGTTTCTCGGCTACCAGCCCGTGTCAGTGTACAATGTACAGTGGACAGTAAACAGCAAAGGTGTCCGCGCATTTTCCGCGAAACGGAAAATGCGCGGACTATTAAGATTGTCTTGGAATTGTAAGAGCGTAAGCCTGTTGAGGGGTTTACGCTCCTTTATTATGAACACAATCTAAATAATCCGCGAAGCGTTTTGCCCGCAGGGCATAATGCGCGGATACCTTTTACTGAATACTTTCCATTGTCCACTGTATACTGCACAACGTGCCTGCACTGTATTCTTGCCTATATTTTCCCTTGTTGGGGGAGTAAATTTATTAAATATTGCTATTGAAAACGGGAAGAAAAAAGTATATAATATTATAGTGTATAGGAATAATTTTTTGTAAGATTTTGGAGCAAGATGAAAACTGTTTTAAATTATATACTTGACTATCTCAAAAATGTTGACAAAATTTTGCCGATAATCTGCCTTGCGCTGACTGCATTCGATTTGTTTATAATATACAGCATGACGCAGACGGGATATATAAGCGACGGCGTTTTCAAGCCGTTTATTGACGAGAGTTACTTCCGCACGCAGGTTATAGCGG
>CANQOJ010000246.1 GCA_947625455.1 uncultured Clostridia bacterium
TCGGTATTAAAAATATAAGAATCGGAGGAAACAAGCTATGGTATATGTTTTTCTTGCGGAGGGCTTTGAGGAGATAGTCCTTAAAGCTATGCAAAAAGATCCGTCCGCGCGTTATCAGACAGCGGGCGAGATGATAGCCGACCTGGAGGAGTTCAAAAAGAACCCCGGAATTGTGTTTGATTATAAGTACAATTCAACTGACGGCACGGCGAAATTTGCGTCAAATTCGGCTGCTGCGTCAGAGGGCGAGAAAATGCGCTTCGGCGCGCCTGTGCAGGAGAAAGCTGACGACAGGTATGAAGATGACGAGTATGACGGCGACGATTATGATGATGAAGATGATGATGACGAGTTAGAGGAACGCCGTTCACCGCTTATACCGATTTTGTTTGCTGTCGGCGCGGCGCTTGTAGTTGCAACGGTATTTTTGCTGTTGCTGCTGTTGTCGCAGAGATTTGGCGACAGCGCAGATGACAGCGGCAGTTCTTCGGACAACAGCGTACCGGGCGTGCTTGTTGAAAACGGCGAGTTTGCTATGCCACAGCTTGTCGGAAAGACATGGGACGAGGTTAAAAAGACATACGAGGGCAGTTCTCTTATGACAATCGTCGCTGAAGAAGAATATAACGGCGAGTATCCCGCGGGTACAATTTTCGAGCAGAGCACCATAGAGGACAGAATGGTAAAAATCGGCTCGACTATAACCGTAAAGGTCAGCAAGGGCAAGAAAAAGGTAGAAATCCAGGACTTTGTCGGAAAATCGCTTGATGTTGCGAAACGTCAGTACGAAAAGGACGGATTTAAAGTTATCACAACATCACAGGAGAGTGATGAAATCGCAGAGGGCTTGGTTATTTCAACAAACCCGCCCGCGCATGAACTCGCAGAACAGGGCAGTACAATAGTTGTTGTTGTAAGCATGGGCGCGACTGAAAAGATGAAGATAGTTCCGAAGCTTGTCGGAATGCCGCTGCAGGAAGCGCTGAAGCGCTGCGACGAGTATAACCTTATCCCGAAAGTTGACCGTGTGGACAGTTCTGAGGAGAAAGACAAGGTTATTGAACAGAGCATAAAGCCTGATGAAAAGGTTATGCCGAATACGGAGATAACGCTTAAGGTAAGCACGGGCGAACTTCCGCAGAGAGACCAGGAGATAAGCGTAACGCTTCCCGCGGGAATTTCGGGCGACTTTGAGTTCAAGTTCTATGTGGACGGTTCTCTTGACACTTCTGCAACCAAGATAATCAATGTCGGCATATCCGCGGCGAGAAATATTACGTATACAATAAGCGGTGCAAACGGCGATGAAAAACTGCTTACGGTATATGTAAAGTGCGTTGCTACGGGCAAAGAGGGCAAGTATATAGAGTATAGGATTGAGTTTGAGGACGACAAGTGCACCGAACATAAGGTGACAAACAACAGCTCGATATTTGATGAACTTTCGGCTGTTGCGTCGTCAAGCAGTTCTTCTGAAACACCGCCAACGCCTTCGTCCAGCAGCAGTTCCGAAACCACACCGCCTGCGCCTTCGTCAAGCAGCAGTTCTTCTGAAACACCCGTACCTTCAAGTTCATCTGAACCGCAGTCAACTCCTGCTGAAACTCCGACTGAAGTATAAATATGAGCGAAACTGAAGTAAAAGGTATTATAACAAAAGCCGTCGGGGGTATCTATTATGCGGATACCCTCGACAAAGGCGTTTTCGGGGAAACTGTAAAATGCGCGGCAAGAGGCATTTTCCGCGCGAAAAAAATAAGTCCGTCGGCGGGAGATTATGTGACGATACGCATTTCGGAGAATGCCGAGCCGGTGATTACGGAGATTGCCGAAAGGAAAAACTATTTGTCAAGACCGCCGCTTGCAAATCTTGACAGGATATTTTTCATAAACAGCACTGTTGAGCCGAAAGTGAACAGGCTTATTCTCGACAAGCTTATCGCCATAGCTGATAGCAAGGGCATTGAGCCTATAATAGTGTTCACAAAGATTGACCTGGAAAAAGCGGGAGAATTGCCGAAAATATACAGCAGTATAGGCATTTCGGTCTGCGCTGTTGACAATATAACAGGCGAGGGCGCAGATGAAGTGAGGAAGCTGATAGGCGCGGGCATTTCGGCATTTATCGGAAATTCGGGAGTAGGAAAGTCAAGTCTTCTTAACGTGCTTTTCCCCGAACTTTCGCTGAAAACAGGCGAGATAAGTCAAAAGCTTGGCAGAGGCAGGCACACAACGCGGCAGGTTGAGCTGTTTAAAATCGGAGACGGGTATATTGCGGACACACCGGGCTTTTCAACGGTGGATATCGGTTGTTACTGCGACATTCCGAAAGATGAACTTGACAAGGCGTTCAGGGAGTTCAGCGGTATTGCACAAAACTGCAGGTTTTCAAACTGCCGTCATATAAAAGAGAGCGGCTGTGCCGTGAAAGAAGCGGTGGAAAAGGGAGAAATCTCACAAGAGAGGTACGAAAGCTATCTGAAAATTTTGGAGCAGATGCAGCTAGAAGCTAGAAAATAAGAGGTCAGAGGCTAGAGTTTAATTTAAGGCAAGATTTCCTTTTAAAGTTTTAGCTATCTGTTTATAGAAAAGGCGGTTAATTATGATGAAAAAAATAACGGTAAAGGTTGACGGCATGATGTGCGGAATGTGCGAAAGCCATATAAATGATGCGGTAAGGAACGCATTTAAGGTCAAAAAGGTGAAATCCTCGCACCGCAAAGGTGAAACTGTTATCATGACCGAAACCGACATAAGCGAAGAAGAACTTCGGGCAGTGATTGACAATACGGGATACAAAGCCGTATCGGTCAAAACAGAGGAGCTGTAACGTAAGCAACAATATTTCAAAAATTGTCGGGAAATTTGAAAAAAGTGCTTGACAAAATTTAAGCTTTATGGTATAATATTAACGTTGGATTTCTGGGTGTGGCGCAGATTGGTAGCGCGCTACCTTGGGGTGGTAGAGGCCGCAGGTTCAAATCCTG
>CANQOJ010000247.1 GCA_947625455.1 uncultured Clostridia bacterium
GCGCGTGCTGTGTGGTATTTGAACTGCTGTTCAATATAATCGCTAAGAAAGAACGCACGATTTCGGATATGTCAGCTGTTGTCACGGGCATGCTTTTAGCGTTCAATCTGCCTGTTGACTTGCCGATTTATATGGCGGTTATAGGCTGTTTTATCGCGATCGTTATTGTAAAATGCCTGTTTGGCGGCATAGGACAGAATTTCGCAAACCCCGCGATTACCGCGAGAATTGCGCTTATGCTGTCGTTTACCGCGGCAATGACGACATGGACAGCGCCGCTTTCCGCATGGGGAAACAGCACGGACGCTGTTACTACGGCAACTCCTCTGGCTATGATGGCAGGCGGCGAGAATATTGCCGATACATATTCGCTTATGGATATGTTCTTAGGGCTTCGCGGAGGGTGCCTTGGTGAAACGTGCATTCTGGCGCTGCTGCTGGGCGGTATATATCTTCTCGCAAGAGGCGTTATCCGCTTTGAAACCCCGCTGTGCTTTATAGGTACGGTTGCGGTGCTGACGTTATTGAAAAACGGCTTTGACTTTACGGATATGCTGTATCAGCTTATGAGCGGCGGTCTGGTCTTAGGCGCGTTCTTTATGGCTACCGACTATTCCACAACGCCCATTACGGCAAAGGGCAAGATCATATTCGCGGTTGGGTGCGGCATTATAACATTCGGCATAAGGCAGTTTGCGACAATGCCTGAGGGCGTTTCGTTCTCAATTCTCGTTATGAACTGCATAACGCCCATAATCGACAGATTTACTGTGCCGAAGCCGCTTGGCGCGCTTGTTCCCGAAAAGAAGAAAAAGGAGGGCGAAAATAATGGATAAAGCTAAGCCGATTATCGTCCTCGCGCTTATTGCGGCGCTTATTTCCGGTCTTGTAATCGTTGTGTACAACGCTACTTATGTCGACACTTCAAATATCGTCACCGACAAACAGGCTGCTGCCGTTACGCAAATTTACGGCGGTACAAAAGACGATTACGAGGTTGTGCCTGCGGAAAAATGGCAGGATATGTTCAGCAGCGACGCTGACCTTTCCAAGATAACAAAGGTTATTAAAAACAAAGACGGCTCGCTTGCATTCGAGTCGGTCGTTAAAGGCTATAAAAACGGATATGACATAATGGTCGGAGTCAAGGACGGCAAGGTCGCGGGAGTTGCGGTGGTATCCGTAGGAGAAGAAACCCCCGGTCTTGGCACAAAGACAAACGATCCCGCTTTCCTCGATTTGTTCAAAGACAAGTCGGGTGAAGTAACGATAGTAAAGAACAAGTCAAATCCCGCGGACAATGAAGTAAACGGCGTTACTTCCGCGACATTCTCCTCAAAGGGAGTTGCAAGCGCCGTAAATATCGCGCTGAAAGCGTATGAAAAGTGCGGAGGTGAGTTTAAATGAGCTATTTAAAGGAATTTACCAAAGGTCTTATAAAGGAAAATCCTACGCTCGTTACACTGCTGGGAATGTGCCCGACGCTCGCTATTACGACAATGGCGTTCAATGCCATAGGAATGGGCGCGGCGGCGACATTTGTTCTTATATGCTCAAACGTTGTTATCTCTCTGCTTAAAAAGGTCATTCCAAAGCAGGTAAGACTTCCGAGCTATATCGTCATTATAGCGGGCTTTGTAACGCTCATTCAGCTTATATTGCAGGCATATCTGCCGAGCATTTATGACGCTCTGGGAATTTACCTCCCGCTTATCACGGTAAACTGCATTATCCTTGGCAGAGCGGAGATGTTTGCGTCTAAAAACAACGTGCTTTCATCTGCTCTTGACGGCGCGGGAATGGGCATAGGATTTACTCTGGCGCTGTTTGTAGTAGGCTCGATACGCGAGATTTTCGGAAGCGGAACTTGGTTTTCGGGAACGGATTTCGAGATAACGGTCTGCCCTCCGATAATGGAACCTATGACGCTGTTCATTCTCCCCGCAGGCGGATTTTTTGTACTGGGGTGCGTTATCGCGCTTGTAAACAAGCTGGCTAACAGAAAACCGCCCGAAGCTACGGGCTGCGCGGCTTGCCCTAACAGAGAAAGCTGCATAAGCCTTGAAAAGCCTGCCGAAAAAATGGAGAACACCGAGAAAAAGGAGGAGAATAAGTAATGGAACTCGCGAAAAGTATGATGATTATTCTCTTCACGGGAATACTTACGGACAACTTCGTCCTCTCAAAATTCCTCGGCATCTGCCCGTTTCTCGGCGTTTCAAAGACAACGAGCGGTTCGCTCGGAATGGGCTGTGCGGTTACGGCGGTAATGGTGCTGGCGACTGCAGTTACATATCCGCTGTATCATCTGTTCCTTGTGCCTATGGGACTTACATATCTGAACACCATACTGTTTATTCTCATAATCGCGCTGTTTGTACAGCTAATCGAAATGGTACTCAGAAAGTACATTCCCGCCCTTTACAAAACGCTCGGCGTTTATCTTCCGCTTATCACCACAAACTGCGCGGTTCTGGGTGTTACGCTTTTGAACATTGACAACAAATACAGTTTTCTTGAGTCAATCGTCTGCGCGCTTGGCGGAGGACTTGGATTTATGATTGCAATGCTTATTTTCTCAGGAATACGCGGCAGACTTGAACGCTGCCCCGTTCCGAAAACATTTTCGGGAATGCCCATAACGCTTGTTGCCGCGTCGATAGTTTCGCTGTCGTTTGTAGGCTTCGGCGGACTTATTGACGGCATTTTCGGAGTTGCCTGAGGAGGTTCACAATGGATATTTTTACGATTTACATTCTGCCCGTCATTATATTTGCGGCAATCGGTGCGGTTGCGGGAGTATTGCTGGTAGTAGGCTCAAAGGTGCTGGCTGTGCAGGTTGACGAGAGAGTTGTCAAGATAACCGAAGCGCTCCCTAACGCGAACTGCGGCGCCTGCGGATATGCGGGCTGCGCGGACTATGCAAAGGCAGTTGCCGAGGGGAATGCCCCCAACAACAAGTGCAAAC
>CANQOJ010000248.1 GCA_947625455.1 uncultured Clostridia bacterium
GTCAATCAAACTTGAAAGGCAATCTCAAAATTTTAATAATGGGGAGTGTGCAAGGTTCGCACACTCCCCGTTTTTGTCGTATGACGAATTAAATTCACGGCTTGTATTTAAGTTTGAACGTCAAGATTTTATCGAGTTTGAAACAGGCAAAAGTCTATATCAGAGGTTGAGAGCGTTTAAGCCGCCGTAGCTGTTTTGTATAGGCGGAAATCCCGAACCGGTTGAGTCGGTTCGGGATATAATTTTACTAATTATGCCTATTATTGCTATGATTTTCTCATTATGCACCTGTTTTTCGTCGCTTTTTAGGATAAGTCCCTCTCATTTGTTTATAGCATACTTCATCATCATAACTATAAACCCCATATATATCGTTGATATTTAATTCTGTAAGTTCCTTTTTGCAGTTAGTATCTTTTAGAACTATACAATCCCATACTTTACTATCATCTACTTGATATGCTCCACAAGATTTGATTTGAGAAAATAGGCAATCTTTTATAATAGCCTTACTTATATCTTGTTGCGTTTTTTCGATTTTAATAATGTTTTTATTACATATGTCCATGTGGTCATTGATAACATTTTTCAAATCCTTTCTAAAACAAAAAAATAAATATATGTTGCATTTGGTTATTTGACGTGTTTAATTCAATTTTTTCTCTTGCAAGAGAGTTACTCCTGCATAATTATTAAGAGCATCTGTTGTAGTTGAATAATCAAAAGAAATTTTTAATCCGCTACACAATATAGTTATAATTATCTAAATCCACATATCATTATAGCATAAATTCTTCTAAATTTCAATACTAACTTTGAAAATTAAAAGTTTTATAAAAAATTAAAGCATAGTCTGCAAGCAAATTCTCAGTGACAAATTAAATCTGAATGAACCTATTGAAGTCAAATCCGGCAAGCGTTATTCGATTGAGTCATTGAAACGATTTAAGGAAAAGTACAAGTCAAGAATAGGAGAATATTATGTTATCCACCCGCGCAATCCCTCGTTAAAAGAGGACATTCTCTGCATCCCTCCGTATATGACGATTTGTTTGTAAGGAAAATTATTAAGTTAAATGAGCTATTGTGTTTTTAGCGCAGTAGCTCGTTTTTTTATTTTATGACTGCTTAAACCAGCATGGTTTTTATAGAACGATATAGAACCATTATGAATAGATAGATATCCATGGATAGTTGAGCAAGTTTGCTCTTGACGTTATCAATATATTTATGTATAATGTTGTTAAGTTTTGGCTTTGATTTAAATAAAAGAGATGTTAATAATGCTAATCTGAAATATTTATGGTTCCTGGCCTGTTTATATCACGATATAGGATACGTCTATGAGGAAACACATTCCTGTGAGAATTTGAGAGAAGTCCGGGAAAAAGGGCTGATAGCTCTTAGAGAAATATGCGGTATAAAATATTGTGAACATGACGAGTTCAGAACATATGAAAAAAGAGTGGTGAACTTGTATTTAAAAAATAGAGCTAAATGCACAGATAAAGGAATTGGTAAAATGGATCATGGTATTGTTGGCGGCTTAATGCTTTATGACAGGTTAAGAAAAAATTGGCAGAAAACAAAAAGGCGAAAATGAATCGTTTAGATATAATGGGTTATTTTTTTCAAAGGAGCATTTTAAATATTATGCCGAAGCTGCAGACGCAATTATTTCACACAATATATGGGCAAGCACTTTAAAGGATTACCTCAAAGATGAGAAAAAAGAATGTTTGATGCCTTCGAAAATAAATGAAAAAAATAAAATTGCCTATATTTTAGCGATAGCTGATACGATTGAGCCTATCAAAAGGAAAGAATTTTTAACTATTACTGATACGATTGAGCCTAATAAAAGTAAAGAATCTTTAATTTTAGAAAATATTTATTATAAAAAAATTGAAAACGGATTTGTTTTGTCCATGCCATATCTTGATGATAAAGACAAATATGAATATTTAAGAGATTTGCCGAATTGGGTAGATATTTCCGTGAATGACAACAATAACAATATGTTTACTTTCAAATGCAGATAATTTACTTGAATATTTTGTTGATTATTTTAAACATATATTTTCGAGAGGATTTGCTGCAAGATTTTCCAAAGAACGGGAATTAAGCGTTGTGAAACTGTCGATGAAAATATTTATCTCACTCGAAAATCTCGTCAGAGAATATGCAAAGCGGCTTGATGAACAGTTAAACGGAAAAATAGACTTATGTATAAATCAAAGGTGTATATCTTGCGTATTAAAGTTTCCTTTTAAACATAAAAACAGCAAAGAATTATTTTTTTGAACTCAAAAATAAAAGGCTGACCACTCAATGATCAGCCTTTATTTGTGTTCCCCGCAGGTCGCGGGCGGTTTTGACTAGCCTCTACAAAAAAGATTGTTGTAAGTTAGAATTTAAAACCACATTTCGGGGAGTGCACATTTTTACTTTGAATTGCCATAAGGGCAATTCAAAGTAAAAATGTGCAGCATTGAAGCCCACCGTAAAGGTGGGCTTCAATGCGTGGTCGAGGCGACGGGAACTGAATTTGCCGTTTTCTAACGGTTCGCTTGTGTTTGCTTATCTCCGTAAACCCACGCTGTTATGCGGAATTTTCAGTTTGCTTTCTTATGGAAAATTAAGGGAAAATCACCGAATTTCGACCAAATCGGGGCAAAATTTTCAGCTAATGAAACGGCGACAGATTGCGTTTTAGCTAAATAATCTATCCTCAAAACAGGATATGTAGTTTTGAATATGCCTGCATAATTTGGGGACATAAATGTTTTATCAGCAGTATTTGGAATACATATACTTATTCTTTGACGCTCGCAATGACTATGCCTTAACCATTGTCTTTTTCTCACTTCCTAAAAACAAACAAATACTCGTGTGCAATCAGCAGGAAATTATATTTAACGCTGTTAGTTTTCCAATATCCGGTAGCCTTGCAGTTGTGCTGTTCC
>CANQOJ010000249.1 GCA_947625455.1 uncultured Clostridia bacterium
AGGGCTTGTCGAGGGGAAACTGAAAGAACACGGGCTGTTGTCGTCGGTTTCGCTTAATGTCGTTGAGCCGCGTCAGAATGTCAGAATGGGCTGTATGAGCGTTGAGTTTATACGAGTAAATCACTCAATTCCCGATTCATGCGCGGTGGCTATCCACACTCCCGCGGGAGTTATCGTGCATACGGGCGACTTTAAGGTTGACTACACGCCGATTGAGGGCGGGATAATTGACCTGGCAAGGTTCGGAGAACTCGGAAACAGGGGAGTTCTCGCGCTTATGAGCGAAAGCACAAACGTTGAACGACCGGGATATACGAAAAGCGAACGTTCTGTAGGCGAAAGTTTTCACGGACTTTTCGACAGGGCGGAGGGCAGAAGAATTATAATCGCAACGTTTTCAAGCAATATCCACAGAATACAGCAAATTATAAACGAAGCCGTAAGGCATGGACGCAGAGTGGCGGTTTCGGGAAGAAGCATGACAAACGTTATTGCAAAGGCTGTTGAACTGAATTACATTCAAGTTCCCGACAACACGCTTATTGACATTGAGGACGTAAACAAATACGATCCCGAAGAACTTGTTATCGCAACAACGGGAAGTCAGGGCGAACCTTTATCAGCGCTTTCGAGAATGTCGAGCGGCGACCACAGACAAGTCACCATTACCCCGAATGACTTTATCATAATTTCCGCAAATCCTATTCCGGGCAACGAAAAACTTGTCACAAAGGTAGTAAACGAACTTATGAAGCAAGGCGCGGAAGTTATATACGAAAGTATGTACGAAGTTCATGTTTCGGGGCACGCATGCCAGGAAGAACTGAAGATGATGATTTCGCTCACAAAGCCGAAGTTCTTTGTTCCTATCCACGGCGAATACAAGCATCTGAAAAAGCACACGCTTCTTGCACAGGGAATGGGCATTCCCGAAAATAACACGTTTATAGCGGGACTTGGAGATGTGCTTGAAACGGACGGAGTTGAAATGAAGTTCGCGGGCAGTGTACCGAGCGGTATGGTTATGGTTGACGGATCGGGAGTGGGAGACGTCGGAAGTGTTGTTCTCCGCGACAGAAAACATCTTTCCGAGGACGGCGTTATAATCGTCGTTGCAACTATCGACAGGGAAAGCGGAAAGGTAGTCGCAGGTCCCGATATAGTTTCAAGAGGCTTTGTGTATGTCCGTGAAAGCGAGGAATTGCTTGACGAGGCAAGAGAAGTCGTAAAAAGCGTCATGGAAGAACTTGTGGAGAAAAATGTCCGCGAGTGGGGCAATATAAAGTCCGCTATGCGCGACGGACTTTCGGAATACATCTACTCAAAAACCAAAAGAAGTCCGATGATTTTGCCGATAATTATGGAGATATAAATTATCAAAGCTGAAAGGGCGGTGTTACTTTGAGAAACTTTTACAGAAGCAACGTTCTGCTTGCGGTAGTATGCGCGCTTGTTGCGGCGGTGGTGGTTATAGACGTTTACGTTTTCCGCAGCGAACCTGTCATTTTCTGGATATCACTGCCCATTTTGCTGGGAATTTCGGGCGCGGCGCTCGGAAAACTGTTTCAGATAAGGCAAAGCGAATACTGGTATTTTGAACAGCTTTCCGACGAAATAAAAGGCACACAGCGAAATTCGCTCGTAAATTTCCCCATGCCTATGGCGATAGTTGACAACAACAGAAGCGTTATCTGGAGCAACGACAGCTTTAACGAGGCATTCTTCACCCCAAGCGAGGAGCAAAGTTCAATAGATGAAGTAACCGAAATGCCGCTTGCGCTTTTCGGCGCTGAGGGCAGAGAAATAGCCTTTGAGGACAAGTGGTTCAGAGTTTATTCAAATCCGCACAGCTTTGACATTGACAAAAAAATACTCAACAAACAGCTCTTTTCTTCGGAGCAGTCCGAACTTACCAATGAAACCATAACCATGCTGATTTTCCGCGATATAACGGATTTTAAAAAGCTGAAAACAACGCACGAAAAGACAAAACCCGTCGTTATGATAGTTATGGTTGACAACTACGAGGAATTGCTTTCGGGAGCAAAGGAAAGCGAAAGAGCGTATGTTACCATACAGGTTGACAGGCTTATTGAGGAATATTTCGCTGAGAAACGCGCCGTGCTGAAAAAAATCACGAGCGACAAGTTCTTGATTGTTCTTGAAAGGCAGTATCTTGACGAGATGATAAGCGAGAAAATGTCGCTTATAAACAAGGCTCACGAGATAATCGTCCGCGACAGAGCGGTTGTTACATTGTCGATAGGCGTAGGAGATACCGCGCAGTCGCTTGCTCAGGGCGAGCGCTTTGCAAGCGAGATGATAGAAAAAGCGCTCGAAAGAGGCGGCGACCAGGCGCTGATTAAAACGGCAAACGGCTTTAACGCATTCGGCGCGGCTTCTCCGGGCAGAGAGCGCACGGGCAAGGTCAAGATACGCCTTGCCGCGGAGAATATCAAGAGCCTTATGAGCACTGCGGATACTGTGTACATAATGGGACACAGCTATGCGGATTTCGACAGCGCAGGCTCGGCAATCGGACTTACCTGCGCGATAAGGCGAATGGGCATTCCAGCGTATACGGTCGCATGGTTCAGAGATGAATCCAAAACCAACGCTAAAGCGCTTTTTGATATGTTCAGCGATTATGATACGTCAGTTGCGATTGAACCCGAAGAAGCAAAAAAATGGATAACAGACAAGTCGGTGCTTATTGTGGTTGATACGCATATTCTCAAAAAACTAGAAGATAAAGAGGTTTACGAAATGACCAAGAAAAACCGCGTCGTTATCGTAGACCATCACAGGCTCAGCGCGGGCGCAATAACGGAGTTCGGCGTCAGATGTCAGGAAAGCAACGCTTCGTCTGCCGCGGAACTTGTAACGGAGCTTATCCAGTACTTCAGCGCGGACGCGCTTATAAACGGATTAGAGGCACAGGCGCTTTTAGCGGGAATAATG
>CANQOJ010000250.1 GCA_947625455.1 uncultured Clostridia bacterium
GAACTTTTAGCTGATGTAGCTTCGAGGAGGTTGATGAACTCCTTATCCTTGTTTATACGGCAGAGAGCGCCGATTGCGTTTACAAACTTCGGGAAATCGAACGGAGTTGCGGTAGAAACCATTGAGGGCATTGAAAACGTCGTGTTCCTTACGTTATCAAACTGCGCAACTACGTTGTTTATCTCGCTGAAGCTGTCCCATTCGCCGTAAAGCATGATTTCCTGCAAAGGTCTGGTATCATTGTTGCGGCTGTCCTTGGAACGCGTTCTGATAAACTGTATCATTCTGTACAGGTTATCGTACAATGCTCTTGAAACATAGTCGGGAGCGTTATCGTAATCCGCGGGATCGATATTGAAGAAACGTGAGAACGCTATCTGCTTGTTCTCGTACAGGTTCATTGACAAGAAGTGCTTGTCGACCTGCACAGCGAGCAGCGGCATTCTTTCCTCCATTTTCGGAGTGCTTAATACAAGACGTGTAGCGGAGTTGTTCGCAACATACGCGCCCTTAAGCTGAAGTCCGACATGGGAGAACAGCCTTACATAGCCGTCGACAAGACGCTGCGGGCAAGCCGCCGCGATAACGCTTAACATCTTGTTCTTTTCCTCGTCCTCATACTCGCCCGATATGGTAAAGGATATGTTGTAATCGTTGGTTATGTTCATGTTTGACTGAATCATAGCCTCGATTATGGCGGAGTTCTTCATGTTCTTGGGCTTTGCAACGGACATTTCCTTGTAAACAATGGAGCTTGAGGTAATGGAAACGATAGCCTCTTTCTCCTTGATGTTCTTTACTTTCAGCAATTCGCTGAGAGCCGCCGCAACCATCGGCACTTCGGAAATGTATCCGTTCTGGACATAACCCTCAGACAGCTCGGCTATTTCCGCGTCCTGGATTCTTATTTTAGAACCGCTCTGAACGCCTCTTATCAGCTTTATCTGACTGTCGGTAATTTCAAATGAAAGCATAAATTCACCTCATATTTAAATATTTCGTTTGTTTTTTATAACGCCGGATTAAGTCTGACCTGCGCTGAGCATTCCGCCGTAGAGCAGCGGGAACATTCCTGCGAGGAACAAGCCTATCGCGATACCCATTATGATAATCATAAGCGGTTCCATAAGGCTTACAAGCTTTGTTACCGCCGAATCCGCTTCTTCATCATAATAATCGGCAGCTTTGTTAAGGATAGTATCAAGAGTACCCGATTCCTCACCGACGTAAATGATAGAAGTGAACATACCCTCGAATATTCCTGTTTTTTCAATTGCCTTTGACATACTTTCGCCGAGTTTGATGTCGTTTATAACGTCCTCAAATCTCTTTTGAACATAGCTGTTGTTGATTGCCGCGACGGACTTTTCGATACACTCGACCATCTGAAGTCCCGCGCCGTACAGGTCAGCCATGTTTCTCGCAAAACTTCCCGTGTACATTGTCGCGACGAGTTTTCCAACCTTTGGTATCTTCAGCAGCATTTCGTCCATTTTCAGTCGCGTGGCGGGAGTTCTCAGCAGTATGAAAACCAGAACTACAATGCCCACAATAACTATTATGTAAATGTACCACTGATTTATAAGAGAATCAGAGAAAGCAAGCAGTGCTTTTGTCAGCACGGAATAATCTTCCGGATCTCCGAGGTCTGCAAACATCGGCAGTACCTGCGTAAACAGCAATATGATTACCGCAAGCAGCAATACGAGAAGTATAATCGGGTAAACCATTGCGGACTTAGCTTTGTTCGCCGTTTTGTTGGTATTCGCAAAGTGATCCGAAAGTCTGGTAAGCATGGTATCGAGAGTACCCGACGCCTCGCCTGCCGCAACAAGGCTTACGAACATATCCGGAAAAACGCCCGGCTTTTGTTTCAAAACGTCCGAGAAAGACGTACCCTTTTGCACTTCCTCGTAGATTTCGAGAAGAACTGCCTTTGCCTTTTTGTTTTCCTGCTGGTCTTGGAGGATATACAGCGCCCTGACAAGCGACAAACCTGCCGAAGTCATTGAAGCAAGCTGTCTTGCGATAAACGAAACTTCTTTTATCTTGAACTTATACTTTACCTCGACAGCGCCCATGCCCAAATCGCGGTAGCTTGTAACGTACAAGTTTCGTTCTCTCAGCTTTATCTGCAAATCCTTAAAATCCTCAGCCATTTCCTGACCTCTGAACGTTTTACCGCCCGCGTCAGTGGCTACATACGAGAATTTTTTCACCTGAAAACCTCCGTTTCCTGACCGAAACAATAGTTTCGGGATTTAATTTGAAGCGGAATTTGCACATCTTCCAAGCCTTTTTGTTTATAAAAGGGCGCAAAATGCCCATAGCCGCTTACTTGTTCTATTATTATAACATATTTTTTCAATTTTTTCAAGCACCGCCCGCCCATTTAACACTCAAAATGGCGAAAATGAATGTAGAATTTCAAACAAACTTTATGTGCAATATTACCACAAACCCGTAAAAATTTTACAAAAGCAAGCGATAGGGCAAGAAATATTTTGCACATTTTGTTGTTTTTTATCAATTACACCTTGATTTTTTTGTTTCCTTATGGTATAATCATTTTATACGTTATTTAGTAAAATAACGATTATTGAATGACAGCGCAGTATACAGTGGACAATGGAAAGTATTCAGTAATCGGTGTCCGCGCATTATCCGCCTTCGGCGGAAAACGCTCCGCGGACGGTTTAGATTGTTTTGGGATTATAAGAACGTATGGCACGGTAAGGTTTACGCTCTCTAATTCCAAAACAATCGAATATTATCCGCGAAGCGGATACCATAACTGTTTACTTTACACTGTCCATTGTATACTTGAAAACAGGAGGACAACTATGATAGACAAAACTTTGCTTAAGAACGATTTCGACGATTATCTGAGAGGTGAGGAGCGTTTTGACGGGAAGTATACGCCCGTACAGC
>CANQOJ010000251.1 GCA_947625455.1 uncultured Clostridia bacterium
ATGCATGGAAATAACGTCCATATATCCCTCACAGATTATGAAGTAATCAGCCTGCGACTTTTTCGCCCTGTCAAGCGCAAACAGCGTTTTCCTTTTCTGAAACACGGGAGTTTCATCAGAGTTTAAATATTTCGGCGCTTTCTTGTCGTCGGAAAGTATCCTGCCTCCGAATGCGATAACGCGCTTTCTCTCGTCAAACACGGGGAACATAACGCGGTTTCTGAACTTGTCGTAAAAATTGCGACCGTCGCGCGTTGTTATAAGCGCGCACTCTTTGAGTTCACTGTCGGTATACCCCAGACTTCTCATATAATAGTGCAGTTTATGGTAATCATTCGGCGCATATCCAAGCCCGAACTTATTTATCGTTTCAAGCGACAGCCCTCGCCTTGTAAAATATTCAAGTCCCTCTCTGCCCTCCGGCGACAACAGCATATTATGGAAAAAACGTCCCGCTTCTTTATTCATGTCGTATATACGCTGTGTTCTTGAACGATAACCGTCATAACCCGAACCGATATTTTCGGGAGGTATGTTAACCGACCTGTCTTCGGGAATATTCTCAATAGGAATGTTCTCAAACTGAAGTTCAATCGGCACTTCCTGATTTAACTCTGTATTCTCTGTATTTAAATCTTTTGAACTCTCTGTTTTGACAATATCATGTGATTTTTCGGGAGGAATATTTTCTTCCGGAATGTTTTCGGGAAGAAGTTCAATGGGAACAATTTCGGCGTTTGCCGATAAACCGCTGCGCTGAAAATCGCTTTTGCCTTTTGAATATTTTGAGCGCGGATTATTTCCTTTTCCCCTCGGCACTGTCATTCCAAGACGGCTTGCAAGAATATCCACCGCTTCCATAAATCCTATGTTTTCAACCTGCATAACGAACTTTATCACGCTTCCATGCGCACCGCAGCCGAAACAATGATAATGGTTGTCCTCTGTGTACAGATAGCATGACGGCGTTTTTTCTCCGTGAAACGGGCAGCAGCAGGAATAATTGTTTCCCGAACGCTTTACGTTCACACCGTGTTCTGCTGCAATTGACGAAATATCGCTGCTTCTGCACAAATCGTCTATAAACTCTTGAAACTCAGGCGAAAAAGCCATTTTATCCACCTCCGCGCTGAATGTCAAGCCTAAAAACGCCGACCGCGCAATTATTCACGAATTTCAAAGCTTGTCCTTTGCAGCAGCAATCAAGTTATATACCCGCTTCGCCAGCTTTTCGGCACGCACAATGACGTAAACAAATCAACCGCATAGTCGTCCGTCATTCCGCTTATAAAATCCGCAACCGCCGTTTCAAGCCCGTCGCGCTCGGAAATTTCAAGATAAAGCAAAGGAAGTTTGTCTTTATTCGTGTAAAAATATTCAAAAAGATACCGAATGATAAACTGCGCCTTGTCCTTTTCGGCAACAGTCCTTGTTTCCCTGTAAACTCTTTCAAACATGAACGCTCTTAATTCGTCATGCGCCTGCTGCGTCATGTAGTCCATTTTTATTTCTTCGCCGCTGTTGTTTACAAGGCTGTTTACAAGCGTCGATATGCGCTCGGATTTTGTTTTTCCCAGAACTCTCAGCGGAAATTCGGGCAATGCGTTCTGAGTTAAGACGCCGCCCCTTATTGCGTCCTCAATATCGTGGTTTATGTACGCTATCTTGTCGCAAAATCTGACGACCATTCCCTCACGCGTTTCGGGCATTTTGTCGCCCGTATGCGAAATAATGCCGTCAAGCACCTCAAACGTCAGATTAAGACCTTTCCCGTCCTTTTCAATCCTCTGGCAAACTCTCCCGCTCTGGATATTGTGTCTGAAACCGCCTCTTACGATTGAATTAAGCGCCCTTTCTCCGTCATGCCCGAAAGGAGTATGCCCTAAATCATGACCTAAAGCAACAGCTTCCGTCAAGTCCTCGTTAAGTCCAAGCGCCCTTGCCACAGTCCTTGAAATCTGGCTGACTTCAAGAGTATGCGTAAGTCTTGTGCGGTAGTGGTCACCCAGGGGATCAAGAAAAACCTGCGTTTTGCGTTTAAGTCTGCGAAAAGCATTACAATGGAGTATCCTGTCTCTGTCGCGCTGAAAATCCGTCCGCAAATCACACGGCTTTTCATACACGGCGCGCCCTTTCGACATATCCGCCCTGCACGCATATTCGCTCAAAATAAGCTTTTCGTTTTGCTCTGTCCTTTCGCGCGGAAGCACAATATATCACCCCTGTAAAGTTTTTCCCTCCGGACTCCCTTTTCAAAAAACTTTATATTGCTGTCGTTGTTCCGGACTGAATACGGTTTTCTAAAATAAAACCTCAATCCATCAACAAACCGCCCTATGGACATGTTATGCGGATTTCCAAAGGTCACACAGCAGTGTTTTCCAACGAATGAGGATAATATGGGCAGAGTTCCCAACTATAAAAGCCTTTGCAATAAAAGAGCGTATCAGTCAAAAGCTCAATCCGTGCAAACTATCTGCCTGAAAAATTTCCCTCTATAATTTAATACACCTCAAACGCCAAAAATCCTTTTTTTAAAACAAAATTCGTCGATTTGTACAAATTTTATCGTCCGAAAATGGGCTAAAGTTTACCGTCATTCGGCTGTTTGACGTAAATTTTTGCAAAATGTACAAAAATATAAAATCACTATTGAAAATTTTCTGCAAATATGCTATAATCTTAAAGGATAATTCTAAATTTAATTTCCATTTTTCAAGGAGGATTTTTTCCATGGATATTCAGAAAGAGTACGAACTTTGGCTTGAAAAAGCGGTTGAGGATCCCGACCTCAAGACTGAACTTGAACAAATCAAGGGCAAACAAGAGGAAATAAGCGACCGTTTTTACCGCGAACTTGAATTCGGCACGGCGGGACTAAGAGGCGTTATCGGCGCAGGCACTAACCGCATGAACG
>CANQOJ010000252.1 GCA_947625455.1 uncultured Clostridia bacterium
AGCTGACACACTACGCTTTTCAGCGAGAAAATCGGTTTTATCCCATCAGGCACGGGAAAACGCGCGTCGGGCTTTTGCCCGTACATTATAATCCCCGCGCGTACAAAATCACCCTCAAAGTCCTTGTGGTAAATTATTCCACCACTGTTTTGGGAGTGGAATTTCAGCCCGCGCTTTTTGCATAAGCGCACCAGTTTTTCCTGCTGTGCGTTTGTAAACTCAACGTCATTTTCGTCCAGACTGTCCGAAACCGCAAAATGCGTATAGCAGGCAAGACATTCAAGCCCGCCAAGCGTTAGTATCCCGTCAAGCTGTTCTTCCGTATCAATCCCCACACGGCTCATTCCCGTATCAATCTTTATATTTATCGGTATCTTTTTTCCGTATTTTTCCGCTTCCTTTGAAAGTTTTTCGGCATATTCAACATCTCCCACGGTAAAAACAAAGTTTTTGTCAAGATTTTCCAAAATCAGCGGAATATCACAGTATCCGAAAATCAGAATTTTGCCCTTTATATCGGCTTCATAAAGCCTTTGCGCTTCCCATAAATTTGAAACGCAAAAGCTGTTTATCCCGCATTCGTTAAGCATTTTCGCGCATTGAATATCCCCGTGACCGTATGCGTTGGCTTTTACAACGGCAATTATCTCCTTGCCGCCCGACATATCGCGTAAAACCGCAATATTACCGCGCAAATTGTCAAGATTTATCTCAACCCACGTCCTTTGATAAAAATTATTCATAATATGCACCTCACCGCTTGAAATTTTCAGAATATTGTGTTATACTATATAAGGTATGTAAATACATCATTTATTATATTACATCTTTCAAAAAATGTCAATAGGTGTTCAAAAAGAAAGGAAATGCTTGTATGTCGGCTAACAGAAAAAGCAACTGGTATATATATTTTACGGCGTTTGGGATTACGATTGCGTTTGTGGTTGTGGCGGTTTTCGCGTTTAAATGGTATTTATTTCCCGAAGAGAAAGTTCAGGGCACGATAGACGGCAACGGCGAAGTTGCCGAAAACTATAAGCCCACTCAAAAGGACAACTTCAATTTGTTTGTCATGCTTTCGGAAGAAAAGAACGCAACACCCGGACTGTTTATGATGGTGGAGTTTAACGCCGTTGAAAACCGCATTGTTTTTATTCCCGTAGCGCCGGGGATAAGCGTCTCAACGCGCGGGAAAACGCTTTCGGATATATACGCTTCCGATGGCGGGCAGGCTGTTTCTGACGCTGTAAAGGAAGTCACGGGGGTTGGGTGTGAGTCTTTCACGGTATTTGACGAAAAGGCGTTTTCGGATATTGTCCAGACGTTTGGAAACGTAAAGTTCAACGTTCCGAAAACCGTTGTGATAACCGACAATTTCAACGCCGAGACCATAAATGCAGGCGAAAAGCTTTTTTCGGCGGATACGCTGTTTTCATATATAATGAAAGTTGATTTCGGAGAGGGAGAACTTTATCGTTTCAGCATAATCGGAGAGGTTCTGGCAGAACTTGTAAACCAGAATTTCCGCGACTTAAACGCTTCAAGACTGTCCTCGTTTTACTCGTCAATTTCAACCGCCTGTGAAACAAACAGCAGTTGGGAACAGTTTAATTCGCATAAAGCCCCGCTTACGTATACAATTGAATACAGTTCGTCGCCCGCTGAATTTTATATTCCCTACGGCGAGTATACAAGCGACGGAGGATTTAAGATTTCGGAAAACTCGCTTATGACCATACAGCAGAAAGCAGGTCTGCAGTAAATACAGGAGGAAAATACTATGGACGAAAGAATAAGCCGTACAATGGACGCCTTGCGCAGAAACAAAATGAAGCCGTATTTTGTAGAAATCAGGGAAGAACTCTTTGAAACGGTGCGCGAACTTATCAAAAACGACAAGCTGATAACAGCTGGCGGTTCAATGACGCTTAAAGAAAGCGGAGTTACCGATTTGCTGATGTCGGAGTATAAGGGCATTTATCTTGACCGTTCTGAGGGCAAAAATCCCGATGAAGTTGGCGAGATATTCAGAAAGGCATTTGTTTCGGATACGTTCTTTTCAAGCTCAAACGCAATAACCGAAGAGGGAGAACTTTATAATGTTGACGGCAACGGCAACCGCGTTTCAGCTATGATTTTCGGACCGAAACAGGTTATTGTTGTCGCGGGTGTGAACAAAATCGTCAAGGACCGCAACGCGGCAATACTCAGGGTTGAAGAACTTACCGCGCCGAAAAACGCCGCGCGCCTCAATTGCCAGACGCCGTGCGCAAAAACGGGAAAATGCGAAAAGCTGACGGCGGGCGTGCCGTGCGCAAGTCCCGCGAGAATATGCTGTTCATACGTATTTTTAGGACAGCAGCGCGTGCCCGACAGGATAAAGGTCATACTTGTAAATCAGGAACTCGGATATTGAGGTTTGAAAGGGGATTTATGAAGTATTACATAGGAGTTGACGTTGGAGGAACAAATGTTGCCTGCGGTGTTGTAAACGAGGATTGTGAAATTGTCGCGCGTTCAAGGATAAAGACAAATTCATTCGGCAATTCTCTCGAATACCGTGATGTGTTGAATGTGATAAAATCGGCAGTTTCTGACGCGTGCAAAACGGCGGGCATTGAACCGCAGAATGCAGAAGCGATAGGCGTAGGCTGCCCCGGAGTTTGCAACAGCGAGAGCGGAATAGTGGAAAACTGCAGTAATTTAGGATTTGACAATTCGCCGCTCAAAGCCGACCTTGAAAAAGAATTTGACGTGAGGGTATATCTCGACAACGACGCAAATGCCGCGGCATTCGGCGAGTTTACAGCGGGCGCGGCAAAGGGCGCGAAGAACGCTGTTGTCATAACTTTAGGAACAGGTGTGGGCGCGGGGATAAATAATTGACGGCAGGATATACAGAGGT
>CANQOJ010000253.1 GCA_947625455.1 uncultured Clostridia bacterium
GTCGTGAATGATGTAGTCATAGTTTTTCTTGATGTAGTTCAGCTGTTCCCTTAAAACGTATTCTCTGCCTACCCCCGTCATTTCAAGCTCCAAGCCCGAAAGCAGTATGTTTGACGGCACAACATCACACGTTTCCCCGTGAATTATCGCGTCCTCTATCTCGCAGTTGTCCTTTAATACATCATAGATAGTGAACTTCTCGTCCGCTTCAGCGCCAAGGCTGAAGCTCAAATTTCCCTGCGGATCTAAGTCTACCGCCAGCACCTTATATCCTCTTTTAGCAAGACCTCCGCAAATCGCAGCGCAGGTTGTCGTCTTTCCGACACCGCCCTTTTGATTTGTAACAGCAATTATCTTAGCCAAGTTTTTCGTCCTCCATATATCCTTTAAACAGATAAATCCGCTCCGCGTGCTTAACTAATTCGCCGCGGAGCGGCGCTCCGAAATCGTTTGTTTTTTAATCAATAACCCTCAGGATCTTTATACTCGTCGTTTTCGCTGTCCTCCGGAACGTAGATATGATAGTTGTTCTTGCCGTTTTTCTTTACGAAGTACATTGCCGTATCGGAGAACGAAATAAGTTCGTTTACGTCTGTCGAATGGTCGGGGCAGTAGGTTATTCCTATTGAAACCTTTACATTGAGCATAACGCCCGTGCTTGACGTATATCCCATATAAAGCTCGTCAATAAGGTCCATTGCTATCTGTTCGAGATTTTCAACATCATCCTGGTTTGTAAAGCACATTACAAACTCATCACCGCCGAAACGTCCCGCAAATCCGCCTCTGTCATCAACTTTCTTGCGGATAGTGTCAGCCACGAACTTTATAACTTCATCACCCACGGAATGTCCGTAACGGTCGTTTATAAACTTAAAGTCGTCGACGTCGAGGAATACAACCGCAATCTTCTTAGGACCTCTTCTGTCAAGTTCGGTGCTTAACATTGAAGTAAAGGTACTTCTGTTGTAAAGCTGTGAAAGGAAGTCAAATGACGCGCGCTCGGAGAGCTGAAGTTCGAGTTTCTTCTCGTTGTCTATATCGGTCATGACGCCGATTACTCTCAAAAGTTCGCCCGTGCGGTCCGTAATGCAGTTTGCTCTGAACGAAACCCAGACCATGGCGCCTGTCTTTGACTTTATCTGATACTGCGCGCTGTAACCCTTTTGTCCTTTAAGCATCGCGCTTATATCGCGCTTATACTTATCTGCGTTTTCGGGCGTCATAAGTCCGTCAAGGAAACGTCCGTTTGAAAGCGTTGCGCCCTCGGCTTTAAGGTCAAACTTCTGGAGCGCGTTGTCGGAAATGTACATTCTCTCCTTATGGAAATCCCACTCGAAAAGCATATTGTCGGAGAGTTTTGCTATGGTCTTATAACGCTCGCTGTTGATAGCGACTTCATCAAGGAAGTCATTAAATGAACTTTGGATATTTCCGAGTTCGCTTCTCTTGTTCTTAACGTCAAAACGCATCGCAGAGAAGCCCTCTTCTGCGTCTATGCTGTTCATGGTCTTAATCATATCGTGCATATTGCTTACGATTTTGCTTATAACCAAAAATCCTACGGCACAGCACACCAGCGCCAGCGCAAGCAATACGCCGAGCGCTATAAGGCTCTGCGTTGAAACGCTGACAGAACCCTCCATAATGCCTATCCAGCGCCAGCTAGTAACGTTCGGAATTACACCGCACATATATGTGTACCCGCCCGCAGAACCGCTTCTTACGTCCTGGGTAATATCTGTCGCAGAAATATTAACTGACGATTCAAAAAACGTCTTAACTCTGTCAAGAAGATGACTTTCAAGCTGTGTGGACTTCATTGTAAGTCCGTTGCCGCCAAAGTTTATGGTGTTGCCCTCGCTGTCAATAAGCGCAAGCCTTGCCGTTCCGCTTTCAGTATACGCACCGTTAAGAGCCTGTGCGATAAGTCCTCCCGCATTAGGAGAAACAACTACGCACACATAACCCACCTTTTTTTCTTCGGCTGTTATCTCGTGCGAAACGAAAAATGCGTCTGTTCCGTATTTATCCCACGACAAAAGCGTAGAAATCGCAGGCATTGTTTCTGTATAATGCTCAAACGTTCCTCCTCCGCTGCCCTCCGCGGAAGTAATTACCGTTCCCTCTGCGTTAAGCACCAGCACGTCAAGAATACCCGTGTCCGCTTCCGCAAAGTTCTTTACCGTCACATCAGCGCCCTTGTCGCCGTTTTGCGCCGCCTTAGCCACAATATCAAGCTTTGCGAGAGCCGCCGCGTCTGACGTGTACTTTGAAAACAGTGTTCCCAAAGAACTTGCCTTAGCGAGTGTGCCCGCCTGAAATTCGGTATCCCTTATACCGCTGTCAAATCCCATTGACGATACCACGCCGACTGCTCCTATTATGAGCGCCGGCACTATCGCAAAAACGATCAATACGGCTATAAGAGAATACTTCATCGTCGTTCTTTTCATCGTTCATTATTCCCCCTAATGATGATTTATTATATAATAATTTGAATTAAATTTTGTTATTCTTTTCCGCTTCCTTTTGTCGGATATCCGACTGCACTTTTATGATATATCTTCCGATAATATCCTCCTGTGCGCCCGTAAGCCCCTGAAACTCGCAGCCGTAACCCTTTATCGAACCGTCCTCGGCGCGCTGAACTCTAAGTATCTTCGCTTCTGCAATAAGCTTTTCGTAATTCAGTTCAACCTCAAGGCAGATTACATCATCCTTTGCGAACTCCATTTTTTCACAGGTTATGAAAACACCGCCGACGTTTATGTCAAGAACCTTTACTCTTGCAGGCACGTCAAGCCGTTCCGTTTTCTCTCCTCTTATGTAGTACAGTATTCTTCCAAGTTCGTCAACCTTTATCTTGAAATAACGGCGGCGTTC
>CANQOJ010000254.1 GCA_947625455.1 uncultured Clostridia bacterium
TCTCGCCTTTTGCGTTTTTTAGGTCGTCTATGTACATATTGCGCTTATAGAACAGCGAAACGTCTCTTGCAAACCCCTTGTCGCTGTTGTCAAAATAAACGCCCTCCGAGGTGCAGACAACGAACTCAAAACCGCCCTTGTTCCTGCATTTTACGAGCAATTCCTCGAAAAGTTCTCTGCCGAGCGGGAATATCTCTTCAGTGCCGTTTATGTAAACGCAGGCGCCGTTGTCGCAGATATACGCAAGTTTCCCGCGGTATTCTTCGGGAAACAGGTGTTCTACCGCGGAATATGTTCTTCCGCTTGCGACAGTGAAAATAATCCCTCTTTCGGAAAGCTCGTCAAGAACGCCGAAGAAATCGCGCGGAAGTCTTTTTTCATCATCAAGCAGCGTGCCGTCAAGGTCTGACGCGATAAGCTTTATCATTGTATCCTCACAGTTCTTAATTTAAAAGACCTTTTCGCGGTTCATGAAGTATCCCGCTGTTGCAGACGTCAGCGTCAAAATGCTTTACTGCGCCGACCAGCATATCCGACGCGCCCTTGTCAATATTAGCACGGCGCATCATCATTTCAAGCGCGGAGAAATGTTTGTCCCCAAGAGTAGCCGAACTTTTGAGCGAGAAATTAAGCTTTACATCTTCGCCCGTGTCGGCGTTTTTAAGCATGCGCAAATCCCTGTCAAGCATTTCAAAAAGCTTCATAATATCCGCGTTTTCGGGATCTCTGAAAATGTTCCTGCAATAATATGCCGCGCCAAGAAATCCGTACAGGTCAAAACCGCTCGGCACAACGTCATAAAACGCCAGAAGCGCCACCACATATTCTTCGAGCGACGCGCGCAGATTTGAACCGGGCATTACAAACGAAACGCTGTCCGCATTTGCAAGCGTAAGTTTTAAGGCGCTGTCGAGCGCGGTTTTTCTTGTGTTGCGCGGGCAGAAATCGACGGGCAAGGGAATATCGTTCCTTATTTTGGATACAAAACGTCTTGTTTCCTCAACGCTTTTATATCCAAAGTCGCTGCAAAACCGCACTGCTGTTATCATACCGTCAATCCTTGACTGCGCGTATCTTACAACGCCCCTGTAATTGTTTTCAACATATGGCACTTCAAGCATTATCGGCACGTCCGATTTTATGTTCTTTTTAAGGTCTGAAAGGGTAAGCGTTACATAATTGAAGTCAAATGCGTGCGTTATGCGCATAAACATAGGATCTACCGCTCTGAATATGTAGCCTATGCCGCGAGGCAGTTTTTTAAGCTTCATAAGCGCGCGGAAATCAAGTTCAACGTACTTCACTCCCGCTTTTGCAAGGTGCTTTATATATTCGCTTATATCCTCCGCAGAAGCGTCCTCACGCAATGTGCTTAAACACAGACTGCTGTCAACAAAAACCGTTTTCATATGTCCTCCGAAATTTTCAGCTTATCCCTACGCCCGTCACATAATGACGCCGATAGTAATCGCCGTTTATATTCACCTCTACAACTCCCTCAAACGACGAAGTTATAAGGCTTCCTATCATTTTTCCGTTTCCCGCATAAAATCCCGCGAAATCGGGTTTTCCGCCCTCCTCGTTTGAAAAGAACAGTATATCCCCCTCTTCTATCTCGTCAAACTCGCGCATAACGCCCATTTTCGACTGCTGAACTATATTTCTGGGGCAGGAAACAAATCCGCTTTCGCGCATTACATAGTAAATAAAGCCCGAACTGTCAAATCCGCCCTCGTCTTCCCCGCCGTCAAGAAACGGCGTGTCCAGAAGCCGTCTTGCGTTTTCAACAATCCTCTCCGCTAAAGTAAGTTCTTCTATCCCGCTGTCTGATGAACTTTCGGTATCAGACGAACTTTCAGAATCTGACGAACTTTCTTCCCTCGGTGTTGACGAACTTTGGAGAGATGATGAACTCTCGGCAGATGATGAACTGTCGATAAAGGACGAACTTTCAACGGGCTGAGGCGTGACTTCTCCCCCGCTGAAAAGGCTTAAAGCAATTACAAATGCGATAACCGCAACAGTCACGAAAATTATTGACACGATTATCAGAATGTTGTTTGTGTTTTTTGGTTTATTGTTCATATTGTTGCTTCCTCGGAATTTTTTGTACTTTTAAACTGTGTTAAGTTCTTTTATTATATCTACAACTTCAGAAAGTTGTTCAACACATTTATATGCTATTTTTAACAATTCCTCGTCGGGTTCGGTCAAATCGGGCACCATGACCGTCACAAATCCCGCAGATGACGCGGATTTGACGCCGTTCGGCGAATCTTCTAAGGCAATGCACTCCTTTGGCTCAAGACCGAGTTGTTTCGCGGTGTATATGTAAACATCAGGCGCAGGCTTTCCTGTTTTAACCGCAGAAGCGCTGAATATGCTGTCAAAATAATCGAAAATGCCCGCTTTTTTCAGATAATCACACGCGCGTTCGCTGTCTGTCGCAGTGCAGACAGCCGAAGTTATTCCGCTTTCGCGCAGAAAACCGAGCAGCTCATTCGCGCCCTTTTTCAGTTCAAGCGGATTTTCCGACAGATATTCGTTCATAAGTTTCATTCTTCTTGAACGAATTTTTGCATAATCGAAATTTTCTCCGAACTGTTCTTTTAAATAAGGTACGGCAAAGCTTTTGTGCAAAGAGCGCATATAAAGCGCGTTTTCCCTTGTCATAGGGAAGCCTGCTTCGTTTGCCGCCTGCACCCAGAATTTTACAAGAAGCTTTTCCGTATCCAGCAACAGACCGTCCATGTCGAATACAACAGCTTTTATCATGATTACAAACACCTCCTATTAGAGGTAAGAGGTTAGAGGTTAGAGGTAAGATTTCAAGGTAGGATTAGATTGTTTTTGGACTAGCGAGCGTAAAACACCTTAACGACTG
>CANQOJ010000255.1 GCA_947625455.1 uncultured Clostridia bacterium
GGCTCCTGTCGCTTTCAACCACTCTCGGCTGTGCAAGGGAAAGTATCTGAAATACTGCTATTCAATTTTCAAAGAGCTACAGAGGGTGAAATCAACCCCCTACTATAAGGAGATTTTACCCCCCTTTTGTACACCCTTTTTCAAAATTTTTTTCAAATTTTTTTCGAAAGAGCAAAGCGGGGAAAAATTAATCCCTACTATAAGGAGATTTCAACCCCTTTTCGTACACCCTTTTTCAAAAAATTTTTTAAAATTTTTTCTTGCGGCGCTAATAGACTTACCGACTGCGTTAACTCCAACGCCCTCAAGACGCGCGATTTCCCGCACAGTCAAGCCTTTAATGCACAGCAGGAGTCGTCTGCGCTGTACATCCGTCAGCTTGTTCAATGTGTCGCTTATACGCTGCGCCAGTCCTTTTGAGTCGATCTCCTTGATAAGCACTTTCTCCGGCGTTTCACTCGTACTGAGTTCCCGCCCTTCGAAAAGCGAGCCTTCTATTGAGTCGCAGTGATACCGTTCCTTGCGGGAAAGGTTTGCCTCCAGCCGCCTGGATTCCTTTATAAAGCAGCCGATTTCATCGCTGACCTCAACTTTTTTGACAGAGCCGTCCGCGAATTTGTACTTAATGATCATTTATGTATCCTCCTGATCTTGATTTTGTTTTGTTATGGGCATCAAGGCAGGGGGCGGCGCTCGGGGGTTGTAAAAGTTCATATGTTCTCCTTTTTTCGAAAAATAAAAAAGTGCGTTTGCCGCATAGCAAACGCACTATAATGTATTAAAATGTAATATCATTTCCTTTTCTGACATTTTGGCAATGTTATTGCTGAATTTTGTCGACAAAAAAAGCCCTGCATTTTCGGCTGAAAATGCAGGGTTTTTTTTGACCTGTGCCTGTTATGTAGTATGGCGTGGGTCTTTAAGTTGTTTTTATTCAACATTCTATTCCTTTATGTCATAATTTTCTGTTCGGATTTTTTCATTATACAGTATTGCGACACGAAAAGCAAGGCTTATTTGACATAAAACTCTATAAAAAGGTAATAAATTGAAAATTTGTACATATTGCCTAATATATCTTAAGCCAACTTACTGAATTGTATCACATCTTACAAAAAATACAGGTTTATTTATTGAATAAAATAGCAACCTGCTTTTTTGTTACATTTTAACAATAAACGTTTTATTTTTTTGTGAATTTTTAATCTTGACAGGTTCCAATAAATTTGAATATAATATAATTACAGTAAACGTAATAGGTGGAGGATTGATTTGAGAGATAATGTTGCTGGAGGTGCTCTTACTGAAGTGACTTTCTATATTTTAATTTCACTATATCAACCCAGACATGGTTATTCCATAATGCATTATATAGAAGAGAAGACATCTGGACGATTGGTCCTTGGAGCAGGGACATTGTATGGTGCATTAAATACTCTTTGTGAAAAAGGGTGGATTTCCGGATATGGACAATCCACAGGGAGAAAAAAGGAGTTTTTAATAACACCGCTCGGGCGTGAAATAGCTCAAAAGGAGCTTTCACGATTAAAGGAGCTAACTGAATTTGCGTCTGAAATCATAGGAGGAGAACAATGAAAAAATATCGTTTCTTCGGCAGTTTTCTGGACACTCAGGAAAAATGGCTGAATAAGATGTCCGCACAAGGCTATCGTCTTGTGAGAACGGGTAAATTGATGTATGAATTTGAAAGCTGTTCCCCAAATGAAGTGCAGTATCGTGTGGAGTTCATAGGCGAAAAGTCACGCGAAAACGCCGAGGACTATCGCCTTTTCCTTGAGGATATGGGTTATAAGGTTTTCTATAAGAATATAAACCTGAACTATTCTATCGGAAAAGTCCGTGTAAGACCGTGGGCGGAAAAGGGCGGCAGAATTGCGACCAACAGCACTACATATAATCGTGAGCTGTTAATCATTGAAAAGGAAAATGACGGCAAGCCTTTTATGCTGCACACATCACTTGGTGATCGGATAAGGTACTATCGTATGTTACGAAACCCGTGGATTTTTTTCCTTGTTATATTTGGTGCGATGGGGATATTTTTATCATCGATTATTTGTGGCGTGTTTGCGGCACTTTCTCTTTTCCCGATTGCTCATTATCAACTGAAAGTAACGAAAATCAAAAAAGAATTGGATTTTAGAGAGGAATAAATATGCGTATTAAACCTAAGAGCGTGAAAGGATCAATCCTCTTAATCTTGGCAATTGTAATTTTCGTAACAGTTGTCACATATTCTACCGGAATTGCCAACAGCCGCAGCGCCTGGAAGATTGGGTATGTCGGCAATAACGGATGGGATACTTGGTCCGGACACTATACGCTTTTGGACGGGAAAATGCAAAGAACACTTCATTTTGACAACTCAAACTCAAAAGATATCGCTTTGGTAGTCAAAACTGAGAGCGGAAAAATGTCTGTTGAGATAAAAGACAAAACTGGGAATGTCCTCTTTTCGCAAAGCGATATAGGGACAATTTCTCGCAGCATATCTGTTAATGGAAATATTGTTGTTACAATTACCGCAGATAAGCACAAGGGAAGTTTTGCAATTAATTAAATATAATATTATCCTAAATAAAACAACTAATTTTAGTGGCATATATTGTATAGCTGTTTTCTGAAATTTGTTACTATTTGGGTTAATATCTTCATTAAATACAAAGGAGGTGAAATGAATGAGTGCTGAATATATCGGAAATGCATATACCCCTAATGGCGGAGTTATTGGCTGTGGACTTGAGGCTCCCTGCCCTATTGACATTTGCCCTGGTGTTCTTGGTTGTGGCGCAAATGCCTGTGCTGGTGTTGGATGCGGTGCGAACGGATGTGGTGGTAACGCGTG
>CANQOJ010000256.1 GCA_947625455.1 uncultured Clostridia bacterium
TAACCCTCGCCGCCTACAACTCTTATCGCATCGTCAAACTGCTCGACCTGAACGCCTATCTTCAGCAGTTTGTTTGTGATAGGTTCAAGGTGCTTGGGAATAACGTTTTTAATCAGAATATCGCCCTTTGTCGCCGCAGCGATAGTCATAAACGTTCCCGCTTCAATCTGGTCGGGAATGACGCTGTAAGTCGTGCCGTGAAGTTCTTTAACTCCGCGGATTTTAATAACGTCGGTGCCCGCGCCGATAATGTCCGCGCCCATTGAATTAAGGCAGTTTGCCAAATCAACAACGTGCGGTTCTTTCGCGGCGTTTTCGATTATCGTAAGACCTTCAGCCTTAACCGCTGCCATAATGCCGTTTATAGTAGCGCCGACAGAGTTCTTGTCGAAGAAAATCTGATTTCCCACAAGCTTATCAGCCGAGAGGTTTATCATTCCTCCGTCAAGTTCGCACTTAGTTCCCAGCGCCGCAAAGCACTTTAAATGCTGGTCAATAGGGCGGTCGCCCAGATTGCACCCGCCGGGCATAGAAACATGGGCGCTGTGAAATCTGCCTAAAAGCGTTCCGAGGAAATAAGTTGTCGCGCGCATACGCTTTGCCTTATCATAAGGTATGGGCATATTTCTAATCCCGCGCGGATCAATTTCCACTGACGTTTTATTTATCATACGGATTTTCGCGCCCATTTCGGACATAATCTGTAAAGTAATGGTGACATCGCTGATGCCGGGTATATTTTCAATAACGCATGGTTCATCTGAAAGGATTACTGCGGGAAGAATTGCAACAACCGCATTTTTTGCCCCGCTTACGACAACTTCTCCCGAAAGTTTTCTCCCGCCGTTTATAACATATTTTTCCAAAATGACACTTCCCCCTGCCTCCGATATTGAGGCATATTTTAATATCTAAAACAAAATATATATCAAACTGCCGATAAAGCCCCATCTGCGTCGTCAGCTTTGTTGCAACAGCCACAAAGGCTAGTTGCAACAAAGCTTCCTAGCATCTGGGACTTTCTCGGCAGTTTGAGGTTTATTAGATGTATAGAATTCAATTTCAATCTGAGCGAACAAACACGCTCATACTGTAATATTATAACACAAACCCACCGCCTTTTACAATAGCAATTTCCAAAAAGGGCGGCATTATTGTTCTTTTTTGTACATTTTCACCATATTTGATGATAAAAATTGTTTTGTTTTTTCTCAATTAAGCCCTTAAAGTATTTCAAACCATATAAAAAGTCAAGCCTCAGACTGTAGAGAAAGTCCCAGATGCACGCATTATCCGCTTTGCGGAAAACGCTGACGCAGCAGATGGGGCTTTATCTACAGTCTGATGTTTTCCGCAACTATTATTTCCGAAAATGTTATTGTTAATCTTGACAAATCGCTTAAAATGTGATTTAATATTATTGAAAGCATTTTTTATTTATGAAAGGAAGCAAAAAAATGGCAAAACTAAATGAAAACTTCGGCAATCTCAAGAAAAACTATCTGTTTATTGAAATCGCAAAGCGCATTAAAGCCTACTCCGAGCAAAATCCCGAAAAGGCGAAAAACCTTATCAGAATGGGCATAGGCGACGTAACTCTGCCTCTTGCGCCCGTTGTTGTTGAGGCTATGGTCAGGGCAAGTCGTGAAATGGGCGTAAAGGAAACGTTTCGCGGTTACGAGGACAGCGGCGCGGGATATGATTTTCTGCGCGAAGCGGTGTCGGATTACTACAAGAGTTTCGGCGCTGACGTTTCGGCTGACGAGATACGGATTTCGGACGGCGCGAAGTCTGACTGCGGAAACATAATCGACATTTTTGGCAGCGGAAACAAAGTTCTTGTAACCGATCCCGCATACCCCGTTTATGTTGACTCAAACATCATGAACGGAAATGACGTTATATTTGCCGACTCAACCGAGGAAAACGGATTTGCGGCAATGCCCGACAAAAGCGTTCATGCCGACCTTATCTACCTCTGTTCTCCAAACAACCCCACGGGTTCTGTTTATACCAAAGATCAGCTTAAGGAATGGGTTGACTATGCGCTTGAAAATAACGCCGTTATCATCTATGACGCGGCATATGAAGCGTTTATAACCGAGGATAACGTACCGCGTTCGATTTTCTGTATTGAAAACGCGAAGAAGTGCGCTATTGAGATATGTTCATTGTCAAAGACTGCGGGATTTACGGGAACACGCTGCGGTTACACCGTTATCCCCAACGACCTTATTCAAAAGGACAGCAAGGGAAATGACGTAAGGCTTGCGGAGATATGGGCGCGCAGGCAGGGCAGCAAGTTCAACGGCGTTTCATATCCCGTACAGCGCGGTGCGGAAGCTGTTTTCACTCCCGATGGGCAGAAGCAGTGCCGCGAGAACATAAAGTATTACCAGGAAAACGCGCGCATAATTGCAAAGACCTGCGATGAACTTGGCATTAAGTACACGGGCGGCGTGAACTCACCTTACATCTGGCTTAAATGTCCGAACAACATGGACAGCTGGGCGTTTTTCGATATGTTGTTAAATGAAATACAGGTTGTTGGAACACCCGGCGCGGGATTTGGAAAGAACGGCACAAACTGGTTCAGACTTACCGCTTTCAGCACTCACGAAAAGACAACCGAAGCCATGGAGAGAGTTAAAAAACTTTTGAAGAAATAATCTCCTTTCTGCAAAAAGAAGATACCCTTTTCCTCCCGAACACCGCTCCGAGGCGGCGAAACAAAGGCTAAAGCCTTTAGTCTGCTTCTTCCAAAGGCTTGGAGCTTCTAGCGGAAAGAACTTGCATGATTAGCCTTTGGAAGAAGCAGACTCACTGCGTCAGCAGTGGTTTCGCCGCCTCGGAGCGGAC
>CANQOJ010000257.1 GCA_947625455.1 uncultured Clostridia bacterium
TGCCACCGTATACCATTCCACAGCATACAGCTGTTCAGACTTGTCAACCGTTTCATAGCCCGGAAGCAGTTTAGTTGACGGCACTTCCACAAACCCGTCGCCGTCAATGTCGCAGCAGTAGATTTCCGCCATATAGTTGTTTGTAACTCTGCTGATATTTGAGTTTACCGTTGTGGAACTTACGCCGTTCGGACATAAAAGCGAATTAGCACTGCAATATACAACGTCAGTCCCCGACAGACCGTTTCCCTTTGAATAGTCAAGGAAAAGAGCGTTTGTATTTTCGGTAAGCTTTCCCTCGGTAACCTTTATATAATCCGCTGTCGCGCCGTAGAGGCTTGTCTGCGACAGCCTTTCAAACCCGTTTTCGCCGTCCGTAAACATCATAGCGCCCGAAGTCTGCGTTGCCTTGTCGTAATTTACGGTTATAAGTTCGTCAATTCCGTCGCTGTTTATATCGTACACGTCAAGGCAGACATATGATGACGAATAAGTTTCAACAGGCGTTTTGTTTTCATATGTGTACACCGAAAACACCTTTTCGGACTGATTAAGCACAGTATAGCGGACGATTATGCTTGTATGCTCGCTTTCGCCGAGCTTTGCAAAACTTATGCTGTCAACTTCATTTCCTGCGCACGCAATATCGTACACCGCTTCAAAATGACCGTCTACCTTGTCGAAAAACTTAAGCCTTAAAGACGCGTTATTGCCTGCGGTTTCGTAGAAAACAAGCGCCTCGTCGCTTGGTTCATCATCAAGGTTATATATAACGAAAGCCGAACGATAATCGCCGCTTTTCGGATATTTAAGCTTTACGTTTTGCCCTACGCTCTTTATAAGCTCGCTGTATATCTCGTTTTGCTCGTCAAGCAGTTTCGGCGGGCTTAACAGATTTTCAACCGAACTTTCCATACAACCGCTTTGAGCAACGCACACAACCGCCGCCAGCACAAGCGCTATAAACCTTTTAAACTTCACTTTGCACCACATAATGTTCAAGAATTGCTGTTCTTTTCCCTCAGCGACAACACCACCGCCGCCGCGGTGAAAATTCCCATAAGCATATCAACATACGGCGTAAACGTCATAAGATAATTTCCGTCAGCACTTAGCGCATGGCTCTGAAAATACTGTTCTGCAAGCGTAAAATCCGCCGTTATCCTTTCGGAAATCTCTTTATTCCCGAAAATCTTTGCGAAAATCGTTCCGAAAGATGAAGAAAGGGTGAGGACTGCCGTTGCTGTGCCCCACAAGCGCATAAAGAACATTGAACGCTTTTCGCCGTTTTCCGAATATATCTTGCCGAATAATGCCAGGAAAATCCCGCCCGATGTTGTGCCAAGAGCTTCAAGAAGATACTCCTGCACCGACAGCACCAATGTCCTTTGAGCAAGGCAGGATATTCCGCGGAGAATAAAATATGCGCCGACAATGGTGTACATAAATCCTATTCCCCCGCTTATCTTCCTTTTGATAAGCACAGCTATGCCCAAAATCTCAATGACTGCCGCGCCGACAAAATCGGATATTACTCTCAGCAAAAACGGATTTTCGGAGTTTAAACCGAGTATTCCGTCCCATGCCGCAAATCCCGCCATAAGCACCGTTATACAGCCGAGTATGACTGCGCCCGCGCCCTTAAGCTCCGCATTTTCGGCGGTATTCTTTGCGCAAACCGCCGTCAACAACGCCGAAACCGCGCAAATGCCGTAAAAAATGATACAGTACATTACGGCGTTTTCATGAAACAAAAAACCTGTTTTAATATCCGTAAAAGACAAGATACCGACTATCCTTAAAGCAAGGCACGCGGTAAAGCCTACTGCAAGCGCAACCACCGAAATTTTCCTGTTTTTGGTCATATATTCATTACCTCTCGTTTAGCGGAACATATTTCTTGTTGAGATTTATCGCCTTATATGCGGGACGGATAATGCGCTTTCCGTTTATCATTTCTTCCATTCTGTGCGCACACCAGCCCGCCATCCTTGCGCACGCAAACAATGCCGTATACATCTCAACGGGTATCTTAAGCATCTTATAGACAAGTCCCGAATACATATCCACATTTGCGCATATATTCTTAATGTCACCGCGCTCCTGCGCAAATACCGCGGGAGTAATCCTCTCTATGCTGTCAAGAAGCTTGAACTCTTTTTCAAATTCCGTTCCTTTCGCAAGCTCCATTGCGTTCTTTTTAAGTATAACGGCGCGCGGATCGGACAATGTATATACCGCGTGCCCCATTCCGTATATAAGTCCCGAACCGTCGCCCGCCTCCTTGCGTATTATTTTATGCAGGAATGACGCAACTTCTTCATCATCATTCCAGTCTTTTACACCGTCTTTTATGGTATCAAGCATCTGCATGACCTTTATGTTCGCGCCGCCGTGGCGAGGTCCTTTGAGGGAGCCTATCGCCGCCGCGTATGCTGAATAAGCGTCTGTTCCCGAAGATGATACCGTGCGGCAGGTAAACGTTGAGTTGTTGCCGCCGCCGTGTTCTGCGTGAAGCATAAGGCACAAATCTAGCAGTTTTGCCTCTTCGGGAGTATACGCCCTGTCGTCGCGCAGTGTTGACAATATGCTCTCCGCAAGGCTTTCGTCCTTGTTTATCTGGTGCATTACCATACTGTCGTTGTGATAAAAGCGTCTTAACGCCTGATAAGACGCAACCATTATCGCGGGAAGTTTTGAAATGACAGAAATTGCCTTTAACATCTCAACTTCGGGAGAACTGTTTTCGGGATCGCTGTCATAGCTGTAAAGAGTAAGTACCGCCTGCTGCATTTTGTTCATAATGTTGGGCGAGGGGTTGCGCATAATGACGTCCTCTATAAAGTACAAAGGCAG
>CANQOJ010000258.1 GCA_947625455.1 uncultured Clostridia bacterium
AAAACTTTTTCAAAAGTTTTCCCCCTTGCGCTCTTAGTGCGCCTTGGCGTTCTTAGTTCCCTTAACTAACGATAATTGCTTCAGACCAGTATTCCTGGTTATAAATATCGGTGAAGAGGTACATAATTCTTGCTTCATTAGTGCCGAGGGGGACGTTGGTTATCTCCATATCGGGGCTGACTGTCATTTGTTCGCCGAGGTAATAACTGTCCTGGTACTCCATATCTCTTGAATAGAAATCGCAAATGAAGTCAAGTTTATCGCCTGTTTTGAGCTGTGTGAGGTTTTTGGCTATGGTATCTGTTTCGCCGTTGTAATCGTCTGTTGCGCCCGCAATATATGCGTTATCGCTCTCGAAAACTATGATAAGCTTTACGCGTTCGCCGTTCAGCATCGCGGGAACATAGCCCATGTCCGTATATGTTCCGTCAGAGTTTTCTATTGAATCGGTGTGGTAATACGCGACAGGCTGTCCGTTTATCGCAACCCAGTTCTTTTCCGTATCAGCGACCAGATTTCCGTCATCATCAAACGAAAACACGTTGTCAAGCCCCATATCTACATATCCCTCGCCGTCAAAATAGAACATATTCATATCAAGTCCGTGAACCAGCGACCACTGTTCTTCGGAAAGCGAAATGATATACTTGCCGTCCGTCTTTTTCCAGACAAGTTTGCTTGCGTCAAGATAATTTTCCGCAAGGTACTGCGAGGTGCTGTTCAAATCCTGCCCTTGCATAAAGTCGGTATTTGAACTGTCCAGACCGTCAATTGACCTGCCGCCTAGCGAGTTGAGGAAAGAACCGAGTAATCCGCTTATAATATCAGCACTGCCCGATGAACCCACGGGACTGCTTTGTCCGAACAGTGAAGATATAGGCGAAGAACTTCCTCCCGCGGCTATCTGACCGCTTGTTTCCATCTGCGCGAATTTCTTTATACATTCCGCATACTCGTCGTCCATTCCGATAAGTTCATATGTGTCGCAGGCTTTATCAACATAAGATGTTCTCTGATACGGGAAATATATCGAAACGCCGTATGCGTTAGAAACAGTAGCGCGGTTGTATTTTACTGCGCCTTTTATTGCCGAACTCAACGCCCTGCCCTCGGAATTGTTCATATTGTCAGCCAAATCCGCAAGGTCAACCTGGTCAATTTTTGAACTTACGGCAAACTCGCGTGAATTATAACGTGCATTTGAAACATCTTTGTACTCATTTTGAGTGATTTTACCGCTAATTGACTTGGAAAAATCAACCAGCTTTTCTGGAACAGTATGCGAAAATTCCGCAAGGTCAACTACCGAGAGCGTTGTTTTTTGCCCTCTGCATTCGCTGCTGCACTTTGAGATATAGTCGTCAACGATATTCTTGCCGACTTCGAGAGTTGATTTTGAAGTGTTCTTCGCAAAAGTATTCAGCCAGTTTGTGTAGTACCAGCCTATACCCGGTTCGGTTTCTTCCGAGGCGATAAGATAATCCGCGTATTTATCGAGCATAAGCGCGTTTTCAGCTGTTGCCATAAGGCAGGCGTCAAAGCCTATAAAGTCAAACACTGCGCCGCCGTCACTTAGCGCCTCGTCAATGCCCGCAAGCGTCATTGAACCCGAATGTTTTTCATCATATCCGTATCCGCTTACAGAACCGCCGCCGTGATCCCACAGGATAAGCTCGTTTCGGTTTGCGGGGAAATTTGAGGTGCAAAACTTTATAAATCCCGAAAGCGTGTCGGGCGAAGTCATTGACTTTGCGCTTTCGCTTTTGAGCAAAGTGCGTTTTCCGTTTTTGATAGCGAAAATCTGATTTTGAGAGTTGCTGATGTCGGAACTTTGCCATTTCTTACAGCCGCCCGTGTAAACGATAAGGTTGAAATTATCGCCGAAATTCCTGCTAGCGGAAAGCATTTCGTCCATGTCCGCAGTAGCCATTCCGTACTTGCTTTCAAGGTCTGTACCGCACATATACACCATAAGCGTTACGGTATCGTTGTTGTTTCCGAGTATGCTTGTCCTTTTCGCGCGTGAACCCGCGGCAACGCCGTTGTTGATATTACCTCCGCCGACATCTGACGTTATCCCGCTGTCGGAAGAATTTCCGCCAAGCAGGTTTCCGCAGACGCCGTTATTTAACAGCAATACCAGAACTATTATGATAATAAGTCCGACCGAACTTCCCCCGCCTATTGCCGCTCTTCTTACGCCTCCGCCCGAATAGGAACGTCTGCCCGAACTTCCGGAATTTCCAAAGTTGCCGGAGTTGCCTGATGACGAACCGTAATCATGAGAACCGACTCTGCCTGTTCCAAGTCCTGTTCCTCTGCGGTAAACGCCGTTGCTTTGCCCGCTTACGTTTTTATCACGGGAATGCGGTCTGTTGTTTCTGTCCATATATAACTATAACCCCCCCTAAAATTACCAAATATTGTCTTTTATTCCTAAACCCATGCCGAAACAATTTCTTCGGGTATGGGTTTTCCTTTATACTGACGAAGCGCGGTTTTTGCCTGACGTTCATATATTCTGTCGTCAGCCGGAATATCCGATTTTACCACAGAATACCATTCGGTACTTGCGTCAACCGACAGTTCATATGCTCTGTTCTCGTCACATTCAATAAGAACAAGTGCTGAAATAATATCTCCCGCGATTGTAATGTTCTTCAGTTTAAGCATAATATTCCTCTGTTTTATTAGGTTCATTTAACTTGGTCGGTATCTTGTTTATGGTGAAAAAATCTTTCGTATCATATATTATACATAATTTTTACGGATTTGTCAAGCTATACCAAAAAGCTATTGCAAAAAACCGCGGAATGTGGTAAAATAAGAAGTATCCGTGAATTAAG
>CANQOJ010000259.1 GCA_947625455.1 uncultured Clostridia bacterium
AACCGCTTTACCTCGATGTAGTAGCGGCTCTGAAGGGCACAAAATTCAATAATGTTCCGATCTTTACAGGTCGTTACGGACTTGGTTCAAAGGACTGCAACCCGTCGCACATTATCGCTGTTTACAACAATACGGATAAGCCCGTATTCACTGTCGGCATTGAGGATGATGTTACTAACCTTTCGCTTAAGGTTACCGAAAACCCGAACACCACTCCGGAGGGAACAACCTGCTGCAAGTTCTGGGGACTCGGTTCTGACGGTACTGTCGGCGCAAACAAGAACTCCATCAAGATTATCGGCGACCACACCGATATGTACGCACAGGCATACTTTGCTTATGACTCGAAGAAGTCGGGCGGCGTAACCATTTCTCACCTTAGATTTGGTAAGACGCCTATCAAGTCTACTTACTTCATAAACAAGGCTAACTTTGTTGCCTGCCACAACCCGTCATATATTGACAAGTATGATATGGTTCAGGACGTTATCCCTGGCGGTTCGTTCCTGCTTAACTGCCAGTGGACAGAGGAAGAACTCAGCGAAAAGCTTCCCGCTCCCGTTAAGGCATATATCGCAAAGAACAATATCAACTTCTACATCATCAACGCTATTAAGGTAGCTAAGGAAATAGGTCTTGGAAACAAGACAAACACCGTTCTCCAGTCCGCATTCTTCTCTATTGCAAACATCATTCCTCCGAATGACGCGATAGAGTACATGAAGAAAGCTGCTTACAAGTCATTCGCCAAGAAGGGCGACGATATTGTAAACATGAACTACAAGGCTATCGAAATGGGCGCAGGCGAGGTTAAGAAAGTCAACGTTCCCGCTGACTGGGCTAACTGCACAGGCGAACTTGTTCACCCGCATTTCGAGGGCAACAACAAGTTCCTTATCGACTTTGTAAACAAGATTCAGGTTCCCGTAAACGCACAGCGCGGCGACCAGCTCCCTGTTTCAACGTTTGTTGATATCGCGGACGGTACGTTCCCGCAGGGTTCTGCTGCATTTGAAAAGCGCGGAATTGCTGTTGACGTTCCCAAGTGGATTCCCGAAAACTGTATCCAGTGCAACAACTGCGCAATGGTTTGCCCGCACGCTGTTATCCGTCCTTTCGTATACACAGAGGAGCAGGCTGCAAAGCTTCCCGCAGGCACACCCGTTAAGGACGCGGCAGGAATGCCCGGCATGAAGTACACAATGGCAATTTCAACTCTCGACTGTACGGGCTGCGGCGTATGCGCTAACATCTGCCCCGCAGGCGCAAAGGACAAGAGCAAGAACGCGCTTGTTATGTCGCCTATCGAGACTGTTATGGATCAGCAGAAGAGCTTCGATTACGCTGTTGCTAACGACAGTGCAAACGACCAGGCAGTTGAGAAGTTCAAGGAAAGCACAATCAAGGGCGCTCAGTTCAAACAGCCGCTGCTCGAATTTTCGGGCGCATGCGCAGGCTGCGGCGAAACTCCTTATGCAAAGCTTGTAACCCAGCTGTTCGGCGACAGAATGTATATCGCTAATGCAACAGGATGTTCGTCAATCTGGGCAGGTTCAGAGCCATCTACTCCGTACACCACCAACAAGGAAGGTCACGGTCCTGCTTGGGGCAACTCGCTGTTTGAGGATAACGCAGAGTTCGGTCTTGGTATGTTCCTTGCACAGGATACTCTCAGAAACAGAGCGCAGAATTGCCTGAAAGTTCTCCGCGAAAAGGCTGAGGGCAAGGGCAACACCGAGGTTGTTGGTCTTATCGACAAGTATTTTGAAACCAAGAACGACGGCAAGGCAAACGCTGAAGCTACAAAGGCTCTTGTAAGCAAGATTGAGGCTTGCAACTGCGGAAACAAGGAAGCTACAGATGTTCTCGCGCTTAAGAGCTACCTCTCAAAGAAGAGCCAGTGGATTTTAGGCGGCGACGGCTGGGCATATGATATAGGCTACGGCGGACTTGACCATGTAATCGCATCGGGCAAGAATGTAAACATCTTGGTATTCGATACCGAGGTTTACTCCAACACCGGCGGTCAGGCTTCCAAGGCTACAAACGTAGGCGCGGTTGCACAGTTTGCTGCGGGCGGTAAGGATGTTAAGAAGAAAGACCTCGCAGGAATTGCTATGAACTATGGTTATGTATATGTTGCTCAGATAGCTATGGGCGCTGACAGAAACCAGTGCTTGAAGGCAATTGCAGAGGCTGAAGCTTATGACGGACCGTCGCTGATTATCGCATACGCTCCTTGTATCAACCACGGCATCAAGGGCGGACTTACGATAGCACAGCAGGTTGAGAAAGAAGCAGTTGAGGCTGGTTACTGGCATCTGTTCCGCTTCAATCCCGCGCTTGCTGACGAGGGCAAGTCACCGTTCACTCTTGACAGCAAGGCTCCTACGGGCGACTACAAGGCATTCATGATGCGTGAAGTTCGCTACAACTCGCTTATGCGTGCTAACCCCGACAGAGCGACTGTTCTGTTCGACAAGGCTGTTGCGAACTCCAAGGCTAAGTACGACCACCTTGTTGAAATGCAGAAAGCATACAAGGAAGAGTTTGAAAAGGCATAATAAAGCCTGACAACTTTATAACAACACATTTGGGCGCTGAACTTCTCAGCGCCCATTTGTCGGTATACAGTGTAAAATGGACAGTATACAGTTGTTGTGTCCGCGCTAATGCGCGGACGATTAAGATTGTTTTTAAAACAAAAGAGCGCAAACCCTCAACAGTTTTACGCTCTCCTAATCTAAAAACAATCCAATATTATCCGCGCAAGCGGACACCATAACTGTATACTGTCCACTATCCATTGTATACTGCCTCCCCCT
>CANQOJ010000260.1 GCA_947625455.1 uncultured Clostridia bacterium
GTTCTATCAGCTCGAGCGCCTTATTCACCTTATTGTGACCATGTCGTTCGGGGTGTTTTTCCTTATCGCGCTTTCAATGTACCTTGTGACAAAGGCAATAGGAACGCTTGTTCTCGCAGTACTTCTGCTTATACTGCTTGTGCCTTACATAAAGCATTACTACTTCTTGGAAAATTCGGTACAGAAGATGTACCTTTACTATTACAGAAGCCTTGATTAGGCTTCATGCCCGCCGATTTGGGAGTTTCGGCTTATCTGCGTTGCGCCGTCCTGGAGGTCAAGTGCCTTTATGACGGCATTTTTACCGTACTTTTCCTTTATCTTAAGGATTGCTCTTTGGACATTTTTTTCGCGCTCCAAAGCCGAAAGGTTCTTTTCGCTCGTATTTTCGTTAAACAGCGTCAACTGCTCTGAAATGCCGTCGGCAGTATCTTCCGAAACAACGTCACAGGCGGTTATGTTAAGCTTTCTTATCGAATAGCTTTTGTCGGATATTTCGTCAAACAGCTTTACGGCGGCATCTGCAATAAGCCTTGATGATGACGTCATACACGGCAAAGCTGCCGTACCCCGCGAGTGTTTTGGAACAAGTCTGCCGTAAAAATCAACGGTATATTCCCCGCAGAAACCGCTTGTTACATTCTCCGCGTCATAGCCTATTATAAGCACAATCTTTCCCGTTACAAGGCGCTTTCTTGTAAGTTCTGACGCTATTGTATCAGCCATTTCCCTTACGATAATCCGCGCCTTGTCGTACATATACGCCTCGCTTAATACCTGACCGCTGCTTATGCTGTTCTTTTGCGGTTTATATGCCTTTATGTCGGCAATTGTACACGGCTCAACGCCCCAGGCATGGTCTATAAGAAATTCGCCGTTTATGCCGAAAAGCCTGCGGAATATCCCGTAATCTTTAAGCGACATTTCTGCAATATCCCCCATTGTAAACATTCCGTTTTCTTCCAGGCGCTTTGCCGTGCCTTTTCCCACGCGCCAGAAATCGGTAATAGGCGTATGGTCCCACAACATCCTGCGATAGCTTATTTCGTCCAGCCGCGCAACCCTCACGCCGTCTTTATCGGCTTTAATATGCTTTGCGACAATGTCCATGGCGACCTTTGCAAGATACAGATTTGTGCCTATTCCCGCTGTTGCGGTTATGCCCGTTTCCTTAAGCACTTCCTTTACAAGCATCACCGCAAGTTCGCGCGGTGTTTTTTTGTAGGTTTTAAGATAATTCGCGGCGTCTATAAAAACCTCGTCTACCGAGTATATGTGTATATCTTCGGGCGCGAAATAGCGAAAGTAAACGCTGCATACCCTTGCGCTGTAGTCAATATAAAGCGACATTCTCGGCTTTGCGGTGATATAGTCAACGGCAAGAAACGGATTTTCCGAAAGTTCATCATAAAACACCGATTTCCCCGAAAACATCTTTCCGGGAGTTTTCCTCAGACGCTCTCTGTTTATCTCGTTCACCTTGCTTATAACTTCAAACAGGCGCGGTCTGCCGGGGATACCGTATGACTTCAAGGACGGCGAAACCGCAAGGCAGATAGTCTTTTCAGTCCTGCTTTCGTCAGCAACGACAAGATTTGTCTTAAGCGGGTTAAGTCCTCTTTCAATGCACTCAACGCTTGCGTAGAAAGACTTAAGGTCTATAGCGATATACGTTCTTTCTTTCATTATGTTCATCACCTGCGTTCTTAAACTAACTTATATGAACATTATAACCGATTTTCCCGAAAAAATCATCAGCAATATTTACCGAATATAATGTTCAATTTTTGTTCAACAATACAAATGTAAGAACACAAATCGTTTCAATAATTTGTGAAAAATAAATGAAATCCGTTGACAAGAGAGGAATTATGGTGTACAATATTGATAGGCAGTTTCTGCAAAGCGAAAGGAGCGCAGATGAACAAAATCACCGTTATTACAGGACATTACGGAAGCGGGAAAACAAATCTTGCGGTAAATCTGGCGGTAAGGCTTAAAAACGCCGCCGTTGTTGACCTTGATATTGTAAACCCGTATTTCAGGACAGCGGATTTCGGCGCACTTTTTGAACAGCTTGGAATAACGCTTGTCGCTCCCGATTTTGCAAACACAAATCTTGATGTGCCGTCGCTTCAGTTTGATTTGGCGAGAATTGCGGATAAATATGAAAACGTTATTGTTGACGTAGGCGGTGACGACGCGGGGGCGTTTGCGCTGGGAAGATTTTCGGAAGAACTTAACGCGGGAAATGACGTGGAAATGCTGTATGTGATAAATCAGCGCAGATTTCTTACACAGACGGCAGATGAAGCCGTTGCGCTCATGTACGAAATAGAAAAAGCGTCAAGAATGAAGCACACGGCTGTTGTAAACAACACAAACATAGGAGCAGAAACAACAGCCGATATTATCATAAATTCGCAGGAATTTGCGAGGGAGGTTTCCGAAAGGGCAGGGTTGCCGATAAAGTATACAACTTGCCCCGAAGAACTTTGCGATAAGACAGGGATTGAGAATTTGCTTCCGATAAAGGTTTATGTAAAACCCGTATGGGAGCGGTAAAAATGCGGAGGAAACAGTATGGCAAAAATTACGGTAATAACCGAGCGCTGTAAGGGCTGCGGGCTGTGTACATCAGCCTGCCCGAAAGAAATTGTGGCGCTTCAGAAAGAAAAGTGCAATAAAAAGGGATATTTCTATGCGGTATGTACAGATGAAAGCAAGTGCATAGGCTGTACAATGTGCGCAATGATG
>CANQOJ010000261.1 GCA_947625455.1 uncultured Clostridia bacterium
TTTCCGCCTTGATTTCCGCTTGAACCGCTGTCAGATGCGTTATACAGTATGCCGCTCACCCCTCGCTCGACAACTGCTACGAGGGCATAAAGCAAGGTCTTGAAGCTAGTTCTTACAGCGGAAAGTATACGATTGACTTCCAGAATGGACAAAACAGCAGTGAAAACTGCGACCAGTACGCCAAGAACATGGTAGCCAACGACTATGACCTTATCTTTGCTATTGCAACTCCCGCGGCTGTTTCAGCGTATGCGGCGGCAAAGGACAAGGACATTCCCGTTATTTTCTGCGCGGTTTCTGCACCTGTTGAAGCGGGACTTGCGACAAGCCTTGACGCAGGTCTTGACACCTGCAACGGCACCGCGGACATTTTAAACCTTGAAGAACAGCTTAATCTTATCACGGCTTGCCAGCCTGATGTCAAGAAAATCGGCGTGCTTTATACAACAACCGAAGCAAACTCTGTCGCTCATCTCAAACTATTCAAGGAACTTTGCTCTGCAAAGAACATTGAAGTTGTAGACCAGGGTGTTTCAGGTTCTGCAGATATTCCGCAGGCGGCTACCGACCTTTGCTCAAAGGTTGACTGCATAAACAACTTCACCGACAACAACGTTGTCAACAGCCTGTCAATCGTTCTCGAAAAGGCAAACGCGGCTAATATACCCGTTTACGGTTCGGAGGTTGAACAGGTTAAAAACGGCTGTATGGCGTCTATGTCGATTGACTACATAGCGCTCGGCAAGAAAACCGCCGAAATGGGCGTAAAGGTACTCGACGGCACAAAGTGCTCGGAGATGCCCGTTACACAGGTATCGGACGTTACTCCCGTTGTAAATACAGACGTACTCGCTAAGTTCAATGTAACGCTTCCCGACGCATACAAGGACGCGGAACAGGTAACGACAAACAGCTGATTTACCCAGACATATTTCCGAAAGGGCGTGCATTATGACCGTATTCTTTAATATTCTGATAGGAATTGCCGAAGAGGGTCTTATGTATGCCCTTTTGGCTTTGGGAATGTACATTTCATACAGCGTTCTGGATTTTCCCGATTTGTCGGTTGACGGAACATTTCCGCTGGGCGCGGTGCTTACGGGTGTTCTTATCATAAACGGCGTAAATCCGTGGCTTTGTCTGGTGATTTCATTTGCGGCAGGTATGCTTGCGGGCATGCTGACGGGCATTATGAACGTAAAACTCGGAATTATCCCGCTTTTATGCGGAATTATCATGTACACCGCCATGCTTTCGGTAAATCTTGTGCTTATTAAGACAGGCACGGGCGGAATGGCTATTGCGTCATTTTTCGCTAAGGATACGATATTCAACAGTTCAATAGCGGCTTTGCTGCCGAAAACTGTCGGCGGGTTTGCGCTAAGGACGGTCGTTATTTCATTTTTGATTGTCGTTGTATGCAAGATACTGCTTGATTTGTACCTTAAGACCAAAAGCGGACTATTGTTGAGGGCTACGGGCGACAATGACAGATATACGGCAATGCTCGGAAAAGATCCGGGAACAGTTAAGATTTTCGGGCTTATGCTTGGAAACGGCTTTGCGGCGCTCGCGGGTTCGGTTATTGCGCAGAATAAGGGAAGCGCAGACCAGCAGATGGGTACGGGCATGGTCGTTTTGGGGCTTGCTTCGGTTATTATCGGAATAAGCCTGTTTAAGCGCGTGAGATTTATGAAAGGCACGACAATGGTAATTTTAGGAAGCATTGTTTACAAGGCTTCTTATCAGATAGTGCTTACGCTCGGAATACCGACCGAATGGAACAATTTCGTAAAGGCGGCGATTTTCCTTATTGCGCTTATTCTCGGAGGAAAGCAAGTAGGAGAACTGATTAAAAAGCTGTTTAAGAAGAACAATAAACTTAGGGAGGGTAGTAAAAATGCTCTCACTAAATAAGATATGCAAAGTGTTCAATGCGGGAACGGTTGATGAAAACGTGCTGTTTTCCGATTTCAGTCTTGACGTAAATGACGGAGAATTTGTTGCAATAGTAGGTTCAAACGGCAGCGGGAAAACAACGCTTTTAAATATGGTCTGCGGTACAAGCAGACCTGACAGCGGGAATGTTGTATTCAACGGTACGGACATTACGGCATTGCCGGAATACAAGCGTGCAAAGCGCATAGGCAGAGTTTTGCAGGATCCGAAAATGGGCACTTGCGCCAGTCTTTCTATTCTGGAAAATCTTGCGCTTGCCGACAACAAAAACCGCCGTTTCGGGCTTTCAAGGGCGGTGAATAAACAGCGCGAGGATTATTATAAAACGCTGCTTGAAATGTGCAACATGGGGCTTGAAAACCGACTGGGAGTTCTGGCGGGTTCGCTTTCGGGCGGACAAAGGCAGGCGCTTGCGCTTATCATAGCGACAATGACGGACATAGACCTGCTTATTCTTGACGAACACACGGCGGCGCTTGATCCTAAATCTTCGGAAACGCTTATGGAAATAACGCGAAAAGTTGTCGAAGAAAAAAAGTACACAACTCTTATGGTAACGCACAATCTGCGTTTTGCGGTGAATTACGGCACAAGGCTTATTATGATGCACGAGGGCAAGTCGGTTATGGATATTTCGGGAGAGGACAAGAAGAAACTTGTGGTTGAGGATATTCTTGGAAAGTTCAACGAAATAAGCATTGAGTGCGGAAACTGAGGAAATGGACAGTTGGTTTTAAGGCAAAGGCTTTAAGACCGCAGACTGTATATAAAGC
>CANQOJ010000262.1 GCA_947625455.1 uncultured Clostridia bacterium
AACCCTCATCTACTTCGTCAACGGCACTGCGGCAGGCACAAAGCCTAGCCGCAGCACCGTTTCCTCGTATCTGAGGGCTTCTCGACAGTCTGAGGCTTAACTTTTTATACAGGCTGACCTATATATATTATACCACTAAATTGAAAAAAATCAAGTACCGAATTTGCTTTAATTGCACGTCGGGTTTGAGGCGTGATTTTTTGTCGGACTGCATAAATTCAGAGCGTCAAATTCCGCGCTTTTTGGTAAAATTTTGTGCAATTTGACAAATAAATTGCCGATTGCCGTCATTCTCGCAACAGAGAGTACTTTTTTATAAAAATATCTTGCAATTATAGGAAAAATAATGTATAATAATCAGTGAAGTATATAAAAAAGCTGTTCGCATATGACCGTCATTTTACGGTTTATTTGCGTTCGGATTGTTATTTGATTTGAGGTGTCAATATGATTTGTCCCGTTTGTAAAAAGGAAATTGCAGAGGGCGTAAAGTTTTGCCAGCATTGCGGTGCGCCGGTTGTTTCAGAAGAACCTGTTGTTGAAGAACAGGCGTTTATTGCGGAAGAACCCGCGTTTGTTCCCGAAGAGACAGCAACAGCCGAAGCTGTAATAAATGAAACCGTATCAACTAATGAAGTTCCAAAAACCAACGTTGATGAAATTGTAGAGGAAGCTCTTTCTGCGCATACCGCAACGGCTGTTGAGGATAAAGCCGAAGAGATTCCCGTAAAAGAGGAAAACAACAGCGGTTATGCTGAACCGCAAAAAGCTGAACCGATAGCAAATACAAAGCGCAGGAAAAAGCTGAATATTCCGGCAACTGTCGCGGTATGCGCTGCATTTGGCATACTTATAACGGCATTTTCTGCGGTTTCTGCTGTAATTTCATCAGCAAGGAAAACGCTTGTCAGAGGTGCGGTTTCAGAACAGATAGACAAGCTTGACATCGGCGATATTACGGTAGGCGACACACAGCTTGCGGACGGCTTGTTAAACGGAAAGACAATCGCCGAGGACGCAACTGTAAGCGATGTTGTTATCGTCATGTTAGAGGACTATGAAAAGCAGATAGCAAAGGGGATATTCGAGAAGAATAACGTTACTGTTGACGATATAAGGAATATGGAAAACGTTGACCTTGAGGCATTTGTGGATAAGATTGACGGCATAAACAGCGTTAATGACCTTGATATGGAAACCATAATCGAAAACATCTCAAAGTTTGATAAAAAGGAGATAAGCGCGATTGCCGAGCGCTATTCAACCGCAGATTTCCCCGAACTTACGTTTGAGATAGACAAGAGAAAGGTGGAGGATTTGCTGAATGAAAGCGGTTCTCCCATGAAAGATTATTTGTGCGGATTTGTTAAGGCATATGAACAGTACTTGCTGACAGGCAAGGACGAGGGATATGTAAACGAGGAAAGCCTGAACAAATTGTCGGAAGAAAGCGTAGGATATGTACTAAGCGGTATGAACAGCGCTTACATAGACGAGATAAACAAGGAAATGGCGCAGGTGGTAAGCGATAACAAAGCACAGCTTAATTCGGCTAATCCCTCAGCGGTGTTCGGAGTATTCGGAAACATTCTGCCTATGTCGCTTTCAACGGTTTCAATTTTCGTTGCATTAGGACTTGCAGTGGTATTTGCCGTCGTTATAGGCATTATAACAAAGCGCATTGACGCGGCGGCGCTTACACTCGGCATATCGCTTGTAGTAACGGCAGGCGCATGCTTCGCGGTAAATCTGGTGCCATCTAATCTTGCGTCAATAACGGGAATGAACAGCAAGATTGTGACCGTAACGGCAAACGAACTTGTAAAAGCAACCCTTGCCGGCGATTTCACGGTCATGGGCGTCAGGTTTATACTTGTCGGCATAGTAATAATCGGCGCGGTAATTGCAGTAAAGCTGATAACACGCGCAGTACGCAATAAGAGAATGAGGTAGATTTAGCAAGGGGGAAAACTTTTGAAAAAGTTTTCCCCCTTGACTGAAATGCACCCCTTTTGTTAGACAATGTGGTATAATAGAGATATACCGAAGAAAAATTCTAACGAAAGGGGGCATTTTTATGCCAAAAGGGAAAAAATACAGAAAATACTCGCCTGAGCTTAAAATTAAAGTAATTGAAACAATGAGGGAGAAAAAATTAAGCTATAATGAAACAGCAAGGGTATTTAACGTTTCATCCGACACGGTTGTAAAGAAATGGGAACGTATTTATTTAGAAGAAGGGAATGAAGGATTTTATGTTGAACGCCGAGGACGGAAGTTAACAGATCGCCCTCCGGAACTTAAGGAAGAAGTCAAGGATGACCTGATAACAGAAGTACAAAGGCTTCGTGCGGAGAATGATTACTTAAAAAAATTGAATGCCTTGGTTGCCGAAAGGGAACGGCAAGCGAGAAAGCGCAAGTGATATGGGAACTGAGGCATGAACAAAAGATAGGTACGCTCATTGAAATTGCCGGAATTGCCCGCAGCACCTATTACTATTACAGCAAGCAATTTGAAAAGCCAAAGCCGGATAAATATGCCGAAATTAAGGAAGAAATCCGCAGAATATATGACGAGAGCAAGGGACGATACGGTTATCGGCGAATAACAAAAGTATTGAGAAAAACCCGCCTCGTCAATCACAAGACAGTACAGCGTTTAATGCATGAAATGGGCATAATTTGCCGTGTAAGAATGAAGAAATATCGCTC
>CANQOJ010000263.1 GCA_947625455.1 uncultured Clostridia bacterium
TGTCGTTCTTGTGATAAGGTCGTGAGCGCGTCGCCCAAAAACGGCTCGTATTCTTCGTCTCCGACTTTCACTTTGCCTAAATGCGCCGCGGCATATGCCTCCATTGTCGTGCCTATATCGTTGCGCTTGCCGTCGGTTATGACGTACATTCCCTTTGAACGCGCGTATTCCTGAGTTTTATACAGCGCCTTTACTCCGAAAGGACCGTACATTTCATAATACGCCGCCTGCGGCTTAACGGCGGGGACAATGTCGTACAATGCGTCGATAAGTCCTTTGTTGAACTCTAAAATCGCCTTTGCCGCGCCTTTAAGCGTTTCTCCGTATTTCGCAAAGCACTTTTCCCTGATAAATTCGGGAACATAATCAAGCTTCGGGTCAAGCCCCGCAACCGTAGGGTTTTGCGTTTGCTCTATCCTTTCAATCAATCTGTCAAGCGACATAGTTTTCTGTCCTTTCGTATTTAATTGTTGTCGGTGTAAACGATTTTCCCGTCCAACACCGTCATTTTCACTCTGCCCTTTAAAGTCATGCCCTTAAAGCAAGTGTTTTTCGATTTTGAATGAAGTTTTTCCGCGTCAACCGTCCATTCCTCGTTCAAGTCCGCAACCGCTATATCCGCGGGCGCGCCCTCCGAAAAACTGCCTCCGGGAATGTTCAAAATCCTCCTTGGGTTTATGCACATAAGTTTCACTATCTTTGAAAGTGAAAGCAGATTTGTATGATAAAATGTTGTGAGCGTTGCCGCAAGCGAAGTTTCAAGTCCGATAACTCCATTCGGCGCTTTTTCAAAGTCCGCCTTTTCTTCGGGAGAATGCGGCGCATGGTCTGTTACAATACAGTCGACAACGCCCGATATTACGCCAGCCTTTATTGCCTCAACGTCATTTTTTGTCCTTAACGGAGGGTTCATTCTGTAATCAGCATCGCGCGAGCGCAGTTTTTCATCTGTCAGCATGAAATAATGCGGTGCCGTCTCGCAGGTCACCATAACGCCTTGCTCCGCCGCAATTCTGATTATCTTAAGGCTTGACGCAGTTGAAACATGGCAGATATGAACAGGCATTTCCAAATCCGCCGCGAGCAATAATTCCCTTGCGGTTGAAACGTCCTCCGAAAGCCTGCTCATTCCCTTTACGCCGAGTTCTTTTGAAACTTCTCCGCTGTTTATTATACCGCCGTTTATTATGTTCAAATCCTCACAGTGCGAGACAACTCTAAGTCCCGCATAATGCGCCTTTACAAGCGCTTCAGCCATCAATCTTGCGTTTTTCACGGGTTTCCCGTCATCGGATACCGCCACACAGCCCGCCTTTTTAAGTTCCTCGAAATCGCACAGTTCTTCGCCGCTAAGTCCTTTTGTTATGCACCCTACGGGATATATCTTGACTTTAGACTGCTTTGCTTTGTCAAGGATATAGCGGACAACTTTTGCATTGTCAACGGGCGGCGTTGTATTCGGCATACATACCACAGCCGTAACTCCTCCCGCCGCCGCGGCGTCACCGCCTGTTATGACGTCCTCTTTGTGTGTCTGACCGGGATCGCGGAAATGAACGTGCATATCGCAGATACCCGGAATGACTGCCTTGCCCGTGCAGTCTATTATCTCGTCGGCTTTTTCCTCAATGTTTTCCGCGCGTTTTACGATAACTCCTCCGTCTATCAGCAAGTCCGAAACGCCCTCGAAATTATTTGCAGGATCAGCGATATAACCGTTTTTAAGTAAAAGTGACATAGACACTCCATTTCCTTTCAGAAGCTAAATAATCATAGGCTAGATTAAGACTAACGGTGCTTTCTCTCTTGCCTTTTTTCAAATTACTGTGTTCAGGTGACAGCCATATTTTTCTGCACAGCGAATAATATTACTTATTTAACAAAACAAAATAAAAGCCGCAAAACGCGGCATAAAGACTGTTTTCGGCAATAACACGCCAAAAATGCACGCAAACTACAAGTGCGAAATATATCGTCTTATAAGCCGCGATTTATTCACTCTTTAATATTATATTATATTTATGCCGTCTTGTCAAGGGTTTTTTCAGATAAACGCCGAAAAAAAGAGGGGACAAAAATCCCCTCTGAAATTACAGCATCTGCTTTGCAAGCTCGCAAAGCTGCGCCTCGCTCTCGCTATTGAGCGCGGATTTTATTGTAACAACGGTGTCCGCAAAGGTAATGTTCTTGCTGTTTTCAAACGCCTTTTTAATGACCTTTGCCGCCATAGGCGCCCAGGAGCCGTTTTCAATTATTCCGATAAGGCGGTTTTGATAACCGCGCTCGGTAAGGTTGTTGATAAATTCGCGCATAAACGGGAAAATCTCGCCGTTGTAGGTAGTTGTCGCAAGGACAAGTTTTCCGTATCTGAACGCGTCCTCAACCGCTTCAGCCATGTCGTCCCTTGCCAAATCCGTAACCGCAACTTTCGGGCAGCCTGCCTTTTCAAGCTTTTCGGCAAGCTCCAAAGCAGCCTTTTTCGTATTGCCGTAAACCGAGGTGTAAGCAATGCACACGCCCTCGCTTTCAACGCCGTAGCTTGACCATGTGTTGTACAAATCGAGATAATATCCCAAATTCTCGGTCAAAACAGGACCGTGAAGCGGAAGAATTTTCTCAATATCAAGCGCACCCGCTTTTTTCAGCAACGACTGCACCTGCGCACCGTATTTGCCGACAATCCGAAATAATAACGTCTTGCCTCGCATG
>CANQOJ010000264.1 GCA_947625455.1 uncultured Clostridia bacterium
GCTTGTGCCCGGGCGTGGTTTGGAGGGAGAAGCACTTTTGCTCCTTGCGGTACAAACAACTTTTCCTGTTTAAAGTTGCTTTGACTTCAATTCTAGCCTCTAGCCTTTCAATCTCTAGCATCTGGAAGCTTACAATTTTCTGACAAATTCGTTTAAGTTCTTGACTTGTATTATTTTTTGCGTTATAATAGAAGTAAATGAAAAGATTTGGGGAAGTTTTATGACGGAAAATGCACACGTTCTTGTTGTTGATGACGAAAAGGAAATAGCAGACCTTATCGAGCTGTATTTAAAAAACGATGGGTGCGAGGTATATAAATTCTATAACGGAAAGGACGCGCTGGAATGTGTTGACTGCGCGCAGATTGACCTTGCGGTTTTGGACGTAATGCTTCCCGATATTGACGGGTTTTCTATTGTCAGAAAAATACGCGAAAAGCATTTCTTTCCTATAATTATGCTCACCGCAAAGGTTGAGGACAGCGACAAGATTATGGGGCTTACAATAGGCGCTGACGATTACATAACAAAGCCGTTCAATCCCCTTGAACTCACCGCAAGAGTAAGAACTCAGCTAAGACGATATATGCGCTACAATTCCGCTGAATCCGAGCAGGATATTATAGACATCCGCGGTCTGGTGGTAAACAAAGCGTCTCATAAATGCACGCTTTTTGACGAGCCGATACAGCTTACCCCGCTTGAATTTTCATTGTTGCTATATCTTTGCACAAAGCGCGGAACTGTCGTTTCATCAGAGGAACTTTTTGAAAACGTCTGGGGCGAAAAATTCATAAACGCCAACAACACCGTTATGGCGCATATCGCGCGTCTGCGCGAAAAACTCCGCGAGCCTCCCAGAAATCCTAAATTTATAAAAACCGTGTGGGGAGTTGGCTATACGATTGAATAAGAAAAAGATAAAATACAGCGCCATAACGCGAAAACTTATGACATTAAGCGCGCTGTTGATGTTTGCATGGGCGGTTTTGGTAGCGCTTGTTGTTCAGGTAGGCATATTGATATGCGGAACTTTTATCTGGCATGGAGATGAAATGCTGTACAGACCTTTAAGATTTGTTGAGGACAATATAGTGTGGATATTGCCCGTAACGGTGCTTTCGGGCTGTATAGTTATATTCTACATTGTTTTAAGAAAAGCGCTGAGGTATCTTGACGAGATAACATTTGAAGCGGAGAAACTTGCCGATCCAAACGCTAAACCCGTGCATCTCTCCGACGAGCTTAAAGGCATACAGGACGAGCTTAATTCCGTGCGCGAGGAGTCAATCAGAAACTCCGCGCTTGCAAAGGATTCAGAACAGCGAAAAAACGATTTGGTGGTGTATCTGGCGCATGACCTTAAAACTCCGCTTACAAGCGTTATAGGCTATCTGTCGCTGTTAAAGGACGAGCAGGAATTGTCGGCTGAAACGCGCAGCAAGTACACAGGAATTGCGCTTGAAAAAGCAGAGCGCCTGGAGGAGCTTGTAAACGAGTTTTTCGAGATAACGCGGTTTAATTTGTCGCGCATTACGCTTGAATACCAGACAATTGACCTTACATTTATGCTTGAACAGCTTTTGTCGGAATTTGCGCCTATTTTGGAACGCAAAAACCTTTCGGGAAAACTGTCCGCACAGGAAAAAATTATGCTTAAATGCGATCCCGACAAGATGTCGAGAGTGTTCGACAATCTCTTAAGGAATGCCGTTAATTACAGCTATAAGAACACCGAAATTGAAATAATCGCGCGGACAGATGACCATTTTGTATATATAGCGTTCATCAACAAAGGCGCGACAATTCCCGCAGACAAGCTTGAAAGAATATTCGAGCAGTTTTTCAGACTTGACAGCTCAAGGTCTACAAACAGCGGCGGAGCGGGGCTAGGACTTGCAATTGCAAAGCAGATAACCGAACTTCACGGTGGAAAAATCACAGCCAAAAGCCAAAATGAACTTACTGCGTTTACAGTGAAGCTGCCGCGCGGATAATTTTACTTTGCTCTGTTTTTGAACAATAGAGGTGAACCGAATGTCGGTTTTATATGTTATCATACAGTGTACCTGGGGGATTTTGCAGACGTTTGCGGGAGGGGTGCTGTGTTTGCTTGCAGGCAGGAGAAAGCGGTTTTTCTTTCACGGCGCTGTTGTCACCGAATGGAAAGCAAGCGTATCTCTCGGAATGTTCGTGTTTGTCAGCACAAAAAACCGCGAACTTCTGCGCCATGAATACTCCCACACAATACAGTCGCTTATCTTAGGTCCTTTATATCTTCCCGTAATAGGTTTGCCGTCCATTGTCTGGGCGGGCTTATTCAAGAAGTACAGAAAACTTAGAAATATCCCGTACCGCTTTTTTTATACGGAAAAATGGGCGGATATGATTGCTGATCATAAGTTCATGTAATTATTGAGGGGAAACTTTTTTGAAAAAAAGTTTCCCCTCCAATATTATAAGTTCATGTAATAGTTGAGGGAAAACTTTTATGTTACTTGCTGTTGTGTATTTTCATTTCGATTTCTTGACAGTATTTTTTATTACAGCAATTATCAGGATTACAATATTGAACATCAAACAAGCCGCCCCGCCGAAAATTACAGAATACAGCGTAAAAAACCGGTAGTCCGGCATTATCTTTATAATGTTATCTACGCGGATATACCAATTC
>CANQOJ010000265.1 GCA_947625455.1 uncultured Clostridia bacterium
CCTTGCATACAGCGCCGCCAGTGCGCACTGCTGTCGCAGTCAAGTATAGGCTCGCTTCCTATTGCCGTCGGGTACAGCAACAACTCCGCTCCCATAAGCGCCATGCACCTTGCCGCTTCGGGAAACCACTGGTCCCAGCAGATGCCCGCGCCTATCTTCCCGCAGCTTGTATCCCATACCTTAAAACCCGTGTTTCCGGGAGTGAAGTAAAACTTCTCCTGGTAAAAATGGTCGTCGGGAATATGCGTTTTCCTGTATATGCCGAGCAATTTCCCGCAGTCAAGCATTGCTATGCTGTTGTACAAAACATTTATATCGCGCTCGAAAAAACTTATCGGCATAACGAGCCTATAATCTCCGCTTATCTCCCTAAACCGCTTTACCGCAGGATTTTCCTCTGCCGACACAGCCAGAGCATAGCTTTCATATCGTCTTTCCTGGCAGAAATATTTCGTTTCAAAAAGTTCGGGCAGCAAAACCACTTTTGCGCCCTTTTCAGCGGCTTCTGCCGTATATTTCACGGCTTTGTCTATCGACTGTTCTCTCGTTTCGGGAATGCTCATCTGAACCGCCGCGACGGTGATTTTCCTCATAAAACCTCCGTTATCACAAATACGGCTCGAACAGTATCTTGTCTAATATGCGGAAATACTGCGTGTCCGACTCATTCCAGGTAACGTAAGTTGACGTCATTTCATAGCTTATTACAAACGTTTTCCCGCTTTTGGCGCTGATAATATGCTGTCTTAAGGAAAACACTCCCTGTCTTAACAGCGCGCTGTATGCCTTTGACGCTTTCATATCGAAGTAAACAACGTTGCTTACAAGCATAACGCCGTTGTCATATGACATCTCAACTCTCTCGTCATACAGATAGTCGATAGTATCGTTTATAAGCTGAGGCGCAAGCTGATTTGTGCCCAACTGCATAGCGACATTTCTGTCTGTCTTGTTGTAGACAACTATCCTGTCAATGCCGAAATACCGCATTATGTCGGTCAAAATCTGCTCTATGGAAAACTCCTCGCCGCAAATGACCTTGTTTGCTATACGGCAGATAACCTCGCTCTTTTCCATAATTCTGCCGCCGAACAAACTTTCATTTTTAACGCCCGACTCAAGGATTTCCTCTACCGTGCCGTGCTTAGAGGGTTCATAGACAATATAACGGTTTTTGCCCTTTTTCTTTGCCATATAAAGCAGGCAGTCCGCGAGTTTGAACATAATGTCGTAGTTGCCGTCCAAATCTTCGGGGAACACCGAAACGCCTATTGACGTAGTGACCGTAAAGCCGTCCATTTCCTCGTCGTATGCCGCGTAAACCATGTTCTTAATTCCGCGAAGAACGAATTTCAGGCGTTCTTTATCCTCGAAATTGTCGAACACAAGGAAAAACTCGTCGCCGCCTATTCTTCCCGCTTTTCCGAAGCCCTCGACCTGTTTTTCAATGATAGCCGCGCAGCGCTTTAATACTTCATCGCCCTTTGCGTGACCGAAATTGTCGTTTACAAGCTTGAAATCGTCAATGTCTATAATAGCAAGCGCGGTAGGCTGACGCAAATCGTTTATGCGCCTTTTGGCATAATTCGTGATATTCTCTTTCATAAACAAGCCCGTAAGCTGGTCGCGGTTGTTGAGTTCATGTGAAGAAGTATCGTTTGGATCGCCCATTCTTCCTACCGTCATTATATGAACATCATCAGCGTAGACTGCGCTTCCCGTGACAACAAACTTCTTGTCCTTGTCCTTTTGCAGAAAAGTATACTCGCAGCTTCTCACGCCGTTTCTAAGGTCGGAAATGAACTTTGAAGCGGCTTCCGCGTTGTCGCCCGAAAGCTTTTCAAGAAGCAGCTCTTTCCACTTGTCCACACTTTCTACGCCCAGAATGTCCTTTCCTATATCAAAGCGATAAGAAGTCACCATATCCGTTTTTCTGTCGTAAGAATAGTAAACGCAGTCATTCTGCGCCAACAGTGCGTCAGACTCTTTTTCTTTCAGAATAAGCTCGCAGTATCCGTCAAACAGGCGGTTTAATTCAATCATACGCACCTTTACAAGCGGCGTTTCGCCGTCGGGACGTATAAGCTGTGCAGCCATTGTCGTATCGGTGCCGTCGGTATTTCCGATAGTAACGATAAACGTCTGCCCATACGCCTTATCCGCGTATGCCTTGTCAAGGATTTTAACAGTGTTATTCGTCAGAAGTCTGTCCGCGGTTATGTAAAGCCTCGGACCTAAAAACGCGTACAATGCCGCATTCGCCGAAACGAAATCGTATTCGGGAATTTTGTACGAAAACTCAAATATTTTCTCTGAAGAAATGTCCATATTCTACCTCGTTTTGACGTTTAGCTTAAAAGCGGGTATTTGCTGAGTTATGCAGTGGATATTTCCGCCGCCTGTCAGAATATCCCTGGCGTAAACGGGGATTATCTTCCTTTCGGGAAACAACTCTGAAAGCGTTTCTCTTGCCCTCTCGTCGTTTTCATCACCGAAAAACGGCATTATAACCGCCCCGTTTGATATATAGAAATTAACGTAAGACGCCGCAAGCCTCTCGCCTGCCGTCCTTGTCGGCTTAAAATTGCAGGTGTCAAGCCCCCCGCAGTCCTCTTTTGTGACCAAAACAGGCTTTGGCAGGTGAAGCTTATGCA
>CANQOJ010000266.1 GCA_947625455.1 uncultured Clostridia bacterium
GCCGCGAATGTCAATACCACGGGGGAATTATAGGTAAGTCTGAATTTAGGTTTAGTCATATTTTCCCTTTCAGAATACGGGAAAGCCTGCTTACAGGCAATCCCATAACGTTATAATAATCGCCGTTTATCCGCTTTACCAACAGCGCGCCTTTGTCCTGAATACCATACGCGCCCGCCTTGTCCATAGGCTCGCCTGTTTTGATATAGTCGCGTATCTCGTTATCCGACAGCGGGTAAAATTCAACCTCGGTATGTTCGGCAAACGTTGTTTTATTGCCGTCCTTAAACACCGCGCACACGCCTGTGTAAACGCTGTGAACGCGCCCCGAAAGCATTCTGAGCATATAAAACGCATCGTCTTCGTTTTTAGGTTTTCCGAGTATTTTCCCGTCTATTGCGACAACCGTATCAGCCGACACAATAACGGTGTTTTTATGGTTTGAGTAAATCTCCTCCGCTTTTTGACCTGCAAGAAGAATCACGGCATTTTCGGGGGATATGCTTTTGGGCAGTATTTCATCTTTGACTGCGGGAATTATCTCAAAATCGCTTGTGATAAGGCTTAGAAGTTCTTTTCTGCGCGGGCTTTTGCTTGCTAAAATCATTTCTTGTTACCTTCTGTTTTATGTTCGGGGGTAAATGGGTGGAGGGGAGCGTAGATTTCCTTGTAATTGTCTATGCACTGCCTTACGATTTCAACAGCCGCACCTCTGCCCATAACCTCGTCAACTGCGGTTTCCTTGTCCTCTAGCTGTTTGTAAACGCTGAAGAAGTGGCGCATTTCCTCGAAAATATGCCTCGGCAAATCCTCGATTTTGCTGTAAGAGTTGAATGTCGGATCGTCAAAGGGTATGGCAATAATCTTCTCGTCATTTCTGCCGTTGTCAATCATTGTAATTACGCCTATGGGATAGCACCTCACCAGTACAAGCGGATCGATCGGTTCGTTGCACAAAATAAGTACGTCAAGCGGATCGCCGTCGTCCGCAAGCGTGCGCGGGATAAAACCGTAGTTTGCGGGGTAGTGGGTAGAGGTGTAGAGTATTCTGTCAAGCCTTATAAGCCCTGTTTCCTTGTCAAGTTCATATTTTTTCTTACTGCCCTTTTCAATTTCAACGACAGCCAAAAAATCTTCGGGAGTTATTTTTTCCGGATTTATGTCATGCCATACGTTCATTTTCATACCTCACATAATATGTAATTTTAATATACAATAATTATACAACAATTCTTCGAAAAAATCAAGGAGTTTGTTTGAAATAAAAAATGTAATTGACAAATTATCATTTTGTGATATAATAAACTTATCGGTTATAAAGTAACGTTTAATTTAAATTCTAACCTCTTACTTCTAACCTCTAACTTCTAAAAGGGGAATACACTATGAAAATATCTAGTATGAAAAGTATTTTTACCGCGCCGTTTGTAACGGAAATCGGGAAAACGGCGGGAAATATGTACAGGCTTGGATATGACGAGAGAAACAGCGGGAATATAAGCATTCTGCTTGATGAAAACATGGTTTCGGAATATCTTGATTTAAGGTTTGTGAAAAGGGAGATTGAAATAGGGTTTGACGCAAAAGAACTTGCGGGGAAAATACTTATTGTGACCGCTTCGGGGAGTTATTTCAAGAACATACAAAGTACTCCTGCAGAAAATCTCGGTATAATAAGGATAAGCGCTGACGGCAGTAAAGCTGAACTTTTGTGGGGATTAAACGGCGGGGGAAAACCTACAAGCGAGTTGCCCGCGCATATTATGAGCCATATATCGCGCTTGTCTGCGGACCACGACAATAAGGTAATACTTCACTGTCACCCGACAAATCTTCTGGCAATGACATTTGTCCATGAACTTGACGAAAAGAAATTCACCCATACGCTCTGGCAGATGTGTACCGAAAGTATTATGATTTTCCCCGACGGCATAGGACTTCTGCCGTGGATGGTATGCGGTACAAACGAGATAGGAGAAGCTACAGCGGAGAAGATGCGGGAATTTCGGCTTGTCGTGTGGGCGATGCACGGGATTTACGGTTCGGGAAGAACTCTTGACGAGGCGTTCGGGCTTATTGAAACCGCCGAGAAAGCCGCGCAGGTGTATATGCTCACCGCACATCTCCCCAGATTGAACACTATAACCGATGAACAGCTGAAAAGTTTAGCGGAAAGTCTGAATTTGAATTACAGAAAGGATTTTTTCCCAAAACAAAAATAGCACGGTTTTAAACCGCGCCTTTCGGACTATTGAGAACATTATACGCTGACGAAGCAGATGAAAGTCTGATTTTTGACTTTATACGGTTTGGTGCCAAAATAGAAAAAAGCCTTATTTTTACATAAGGCTTTTTCAATAATCATCAATTACGCTTTCAGCCCTGTTTTCTCCTCAAATTCGGCAACGGTCATATTAGCTCTTTTTGCTGCATCGACGGTAGTCAAGATACCGTCCTTAACAAGACCGATCAACATACTTAAACCACCGATTTCAATTCCTTCTTCCCTACCTTCCATTATTCCTTCAATTCTGCCCTCTTCCCTTTGCTCCGCAAAGGTTCTCAACTCGTCATACTCGGTAATGCACATACGCTTCACCTCCGCTTTATTTGCC
>CANQOJ010000267.1 GCA_947625455.1 uncultured Clostridia bacterium
CTTGATGTTCAGCGCATAATAGCCTTCCGCAGGCGCTGTTACCTCGTAAAATACAGTCTGCCTCGCGGTATTCCAGCTGTCTGTCCCTATCACATTATAGCGCACGTTTGTCGGGTGAGAGGGGCTTACCGCATAATCGCTGGGTTCTGAAACGGGACGCAGAAGCGCAGAGTTTGTGTATTTCGGCATTTCCGCTTCCGTCAGAATAGAAACGCCGTCAATAAGCGCGGGCGTATCTTCAAGTTGTTCCAGAGACGGACGGATTGCGCTGTACAAATCGGCAGTCTTATTGGCGTCTCCGCAAAATCTCAAAGAACTGATAAAAAAGTCCGTGTAAACCCCGTGAAGCGTAAGGGTATGTTCTCCCTCCGAGAGATAGAACTTAAGAGGTTCGTCCGAAACATTACCGTTTTCCGCAAATGCTGTCATATTGCAGTTGTATCTTACAATTTCGGGGAGTATCTGATTTTTATGGTCTTTATCAAGACGAATTGAGGTTTTATTCTTCCAGTATCTGTCAAAACTCACCTCTCTTGCTTCTGCAAACGGATATTCTCCGTCGATGTCAATACCCAGCGAGACTGACGAGTTATTCTCGCTTTGTGAAAAATAATTCATTTCAAAGCGGTAAAACCCTCCGTTATGAACGCTGAACTCCCATGAAACTTCGCCCGTGCCTACCCATGAAAGCGAATTTATACTCTCTGCGGCGGTTGAGATACTGCAGTCGGCGTTGCCCGACGCCGTAAATCTGTCGAGGGAAATTGTTATGTTTTCTGACGGATAATCCGCCGGGGAATATTCGTTGATGTAATTTTCATAGGAGCATTCTGTCGGCTGAACATATTGATTGTTGTTTGTATTGCCGTTGTTTTCGCTTGTTTCAGATGCGTTTGCAGAGATGTTCAAACCGCTTACAGACAGCAGACAAACAGCCAGCGCAAGTGCAAGCAAAGCAATTCTCTTCATTTATTGCTCCTCCTTTTCAAAACTATACGATTTTATTATACCAAATTTTACGCCCAATGTCAACCAAATACGACTTTTTTCATTAATATTTTATAAAAAAACGCGCCCAAAAACGCTCAAATCAGTGAACCTCACCCGTATAAATCCAACTATTTGTAAAATAATGCAAATTGTTTTGTGCAAAATTAACAAAATATTATCAAGCACTTGAAAAATGAACTGAAAAGTGGTAAAATGTAAATAATGTCGCTGTAGCTCAGCTGGATAGAGCGACCGCCTCCTAAGCGGTAGGTCGGAGGTTCAAATCCCCTCAGCGACGCCAACTAGAAGCTAGAAATTAAGAGGTTAGAGGCTAGAATGTGGTTCTGACCTCTTAGTTCTTTTCCCTTCTAGAGGTTAGAGGTTAGAGGTAAGAAAAGGTGTCCGCTTCGCGGATAATTTCTGATTGTTTTTGGACTAAGGGAGCGTAAATCTATTAAGCGGTTTACGCTCTTTGGTTTAAAAACAATCTAAATATATCCGCGAAGCGGACACCATGTCTAGCCTCTAGCCTCTCACCTCTAGCTTCTAGATGTTTTTGTTAATAAAAATGCTCTTGACTAACTCTGCAACTTATGATATAATATAAACGTATAATATATTAAGGGGAGGACTTATAATGTCTGACACACCATTAAATCCCTTTGACGATGCCGAAGAAATTGCCAAGAAATCAATGGTACTTTTCCTGCTGATAGACTGCTCCGGGAGCATGAGCGGTTCTAAAATAGGCACGGTAAACTCCGTTATGGAAGAACTTATCCCCGAAATACGCGGGATAGGCGGAGCGGACGCGGATATCAAGATAGCCGTGCTTAAATTTTCGGGAGGATGCGAGTGGATGTATCCGGAGCCTATATCCGTTGAGAATTTCGAGTGGAAACCGCTTGACGCCGAAAACGTTACGGATTTGGGCAGTGCATTTTCCGAGCTTTCGTCAAAGCTGTCGAGAAATTCGTTTATGAGCAGTCCGTCGCTTTCTTTCGCGCCTGTTATGATTCTTATGTCCGACGGTTATCCTACGGACAACTTTGAAAAAGGACTTGAGGAATTGCGCAGAAACCGCTGGTATTCAGCTGGAATAAAGGCTGCGGTAGCAATAGGCGAGGACGCTGACTTTGAAATACTTTCAAGGTTTACGGAAAATCCCGACAGCGTTGTTACCGCGCATAACGGCGAAGCACTTGCAAAGCTTGTGAAATTTGTCGCGGTAACGTCTTCGCAGATAGGAAGCAGAAGCGTAAGGCTTGCGGAAACCGAGGAAGATTTCCGCACGAAACAGCAGACCGCCGCAGAGCAGATACGCGAGTTTGCCGAAAGCGACGAGATAAGCGAGGACATCGAAGAGGGCTGGTAACAGACTGCCGATAAATCTTGTCAGCGCCGTTAGCGTCTGAGAACTTTCAGCAGTTTGAAGTCCTGCTTTTGCACAGGTCTGAATAATTATCTTAAAACTTTAAGGTATTAGGGTAAATTATGCTTCAAAACACAAAATTCAAGGGATACGCTCTGTCTGTAAAAGGCGCGTCTCACGAGGAGGACGGCACGCCTTGCCAGGACAGCG
>CANQOJ010000268.1 GCA_947625455.1 uncultured Clostridia bacterium
GTAGTGCCCTGTGTAAGATCAACAACTCCGGTAGTAGATCCATCGTTGGTAAGACCAAGGTCTTTCCAAAGATTATCAGCAACTGTCTTTTGACCTCTGTACAGCTGGTCAGCAACAGTATTCCACTCGGGAGCGTCTGTCTCGGAAAGGTCATAAGGCTGCTTTGTTTTGAGAACCTTAAGATCGTCATATTCTTTTTGAGCAGCAGCAACATTGTCCTCAAGCATTTTGGTTACTTCAGCGGTGAGTTGAGGCTTCTTATTAGCATAGTCAAAGTTACCGTCAACCTGCTTAAGACCGTCTGCCATTGTACCACCATTAAGAACAATTGTTCCGTTGAAGTCGGTGTCTGCGATCTGGTTTAACTCGTCGTTGAGCTGGTCAAATTCGAGCTGAATTGCCGCACGGTCGGTCGCGTTGTCGTATGTGCCGTTAGCGGATTCACTTGCCAGTTCTTTCATTCTCTGGAGTATGCTGTGTGTTTCCTGAGCTGCGCCCTCGAAAGTCTGGATCATGTTAATGCCGTCCTGAGAGTTGCGAACTGCCTGATTAAGACCGCGGATCTGTGAGCGCATTTTCTCGCTGATTGCCAAACCTGCCGCGTCATCACCTGCGCGGTTAATTCTGTAACCGCTGGAGAGTTTCTCCGATGATTTCTTCAAACCTGCAACGTTAGCGTTGAGCTTGTTGTACGCATTCAATGCATTCATGTTATGCTGTACTACTAGCAACTCTGAAAATAACACAACAATTAGCAATATAAACTTGCGCATTAGTTGAAAGCTTTTGTGCTGAACGCACAAAAACGCCGCCGAACTTCCCAAAAAGCCCGGCGGCGTATTCATTCTTACGAATATTATTCGGCAATAAATCCCTTTTTCTTAACTACTTCGGCAATGTCCGCAATGTACTTTTCGCACAAATCCTTTGTCTTTGCCTCGGTCATTATACGCAAAAGCGGTTCCGTGCCCGACGGGCGCACAAGCACTCTGCCCTCTGTTCCGAGCGCGTTTTCAGCCGCTTTCACGGCATTTTGAACATCGCTGTCATTAAGCACCGCGTTTTTGTCGGTAACGCGGAAATTCTTCAAAACCTGCGGGTAAATCGTCATTCCTCTGCAAAGTTCCGACAATGTCGCTTTCTTCGCGCAAATGACCTGCATTATTTTCAGCGCGGTTATTATGCCGTCGCCCGTGTTCGCGTAATTGCTGAAAATGATGTGACCGCTGTTTTCGCCGCCGAGAATGTATCCCTTTTCGTTCATGCGTTCATATACATACTTATCGCCTACGTCGGTTTTCTCGTAGTTTATCCCGAGTTCATCAAACGCCTTGTAAAGCCCTATGTTTGACATAACGGTAGTAACGACCGTGTTTTTGTCAAGTTTCCCCGTTTCTTTCAGATAACTTCCGCAAATATACAATATCCTGTCGCCGTCTACAACATTCCCGTTTTCGTCAACAGCAATGCACCTGTCTGCGTCACCGTCAAACGCAAAACCGCAGTCGAGCTGTTCTTCCTTGACGAGCGAAACAAGGCTTTCAATGTGCGTTGAACCGCAGGCATTGTTTATATTAAAGCCGTTCGGCTTGTTGTTTATCACGTAAGTTTTCGCCCCGAGCGCGTCAAAAACGCTTTTTGCAAGCATAAACGAAGAACCGTTCGCACAGTCAAGCCCTATGCGCTTCCCCTTGAACGAATGAACAGCAAGCGAGATAAGATAACCTATATAGCGGTTTCTGCCTGCGGAATAATCCGAGGCTCTGCCTATGTCCTCGCCTGTCGCAAACGGAATTTCGGGAATTTCCCCGTCAAGATACCGCTCTATCTCCTCAATAACATTTTCGTCCATTTTCTCGCCGCGCGCGTTGAACAGCTTAATTCCGTTGTCGCAAAAGGGATTGTGCGAAGCGGAGATCATAATCCCGCAGTCGAAATCGTCCGTTCTGACAACATACGAAATAGACGGCGTTGTCGTAACGTGAAGCAGGAATGCGTCCGCGCCCGACGCGGTCAAACCTGCCGTCAGCGCGTATTCGAGCATATATGAACTTCTGCGCGTGTCCTTGCCGATAACGACCTGCGCGCGGTGTTCTCTGCCGTAAAAATGACCTATAAATCTGCCTATTTTAAACGCGTGTTCAACGGTCAGCCCTTTGTTAGCCTCACCGCGGAAGCCGTCCGTACCAAAATATTTTGACATAATAATCTCCTTTAAAAAATAACGATACCTTTATTATACTTTATAGGTTTGCGCTTGTCAATATGAAAAATTATCAAATAAACATAAAAAAATCAAAAAAAATTAAAAAAATTTTAAAAAATGCTAAAGTTTAGAAAAAAACAGCCGATATAATAGACGTGACAGCTAAAAAGCTGAAATCCTTAAAGTCGACAAAGAGGGTTTAAACTATGGCACTCGCCGGAACGAATTCGGTGAGAAAAAATTTACTTAACTAATTTCAAGGAGGAAATTATTATGGGAATGATAGTACAGCATAACATGAACGCATTGAATGCGTACAACAAGCTCAACGCTAACGTTGCAGGTTTGAAAAAAGCTTCT
>CANQOJ010000269.1 GCA_947625455.1 uncultured Clostridia bacterium
GGCGACGGAAATATTGACCATCGCTGGTGGGGACCTGCCGAAGTCATGCAGATGAAGCGCCCGTCGTATAAGGTCGACAAAAGTCACCCCGGCTCTACCGTTGCGGGAGAAGCTGCGGCGGCGCTGGCGGCATGCGCGGCAGTGTATAAGAGCATTGACAAGTCATATTCGGACAAATGCTTAAAACATGCGAAAGAGCTGTACAGCTTTGCCGATTCAACCAAGAGCGACGCGGGATATACCGCGGCAAACGGCTTTTACAACAGCTGGAGCGGATTTAATGATGAACTGGCATGGGCGGCGACATGGATATACATAGCGACAAACGACAGCTCATGGCTTACCACAGCCAAGAACAACGAAACAAAAGTCTCCGCAAACGCGAAATGGACGCTCTGCTGGGACGATAAATATATCGGAGTTGAGTGCCTGCTTGCCGAGCTTACGGGCGACAGCAAGTACAAGAATAAGGTCGAGGAAAGCCTTGACTGGTGGTGCAACGGAATTACATATTCGCCTAAAGGGCTTGCGTGGCTGGATACCTGGGGCAGTTTAAGATATGCGACAACGGCGGCGTTTATCGCGGCATCATACGCGGAGAGCGGAAAATGCCCGCAGAATAAGGTGCAGAAGTACATGAACTTCTGCGAAAGTCAAATTAACTACGCCCTTGGCTCAACGGGCAGAAGCTTTGTCGTCGGCTTCGGCGTCAACCCGCCCGAACACCCGCACCACAGAACAGCGCAAGGCTCCTGGGCTGACAACATGAACGAACCCAACTACCACCGCCATACGCTCTACGGCGCGCTTGTCGGCGGACCGAACGCTTCCGACGGGTATAACGACACCGTAAGCGACTATACGGCAAACGAGGTTGCCTGCGACTATAACGCGGGATTTACGGGCGCGCTTGCGAAGATGTACAACAAGTACGGCGGGAAAACAATAGCGAATTTCGGCGCGGTAGAAACGGTAGGCGAGGAGATGTACGTTGAATACCGCACAAACGCCACGGGCAACGGCTTTACCGAGATAAAGGCTATGATTTACAACAAGTCGGCATGGCCCGCGAGAGTTGCCAAAAACTTGGAGCTTCGCTATTTTGTAAATCTTTCGGAACTTTCCGATCCGTCAAGCGTTTCAGTGAACTTCAACTACAATGACGGCGCGAAATACGGCGGGCTTTACGAATGGGATAAGAAAAACGGGATATATTATGTGAGCCTTGATTTTTCGGGAGCAAAGATTTACCCCGGCGGTCAGAGCGCGTATAAAAAGGAAGTTCAGTTCAGAATGTCCGCAAACGGATGGAATCCCGATAATGATCCGTCATATAAGGAACTTTTGGGAACAAACGGCTCGGAACTTGTGAGAGCGGTTTCCTGCGCGCTTTACGAGGACGGGAAACTTGTGTTCGGAAAAGAACCCAACGGCAAATCCGCTGGTCTTGTAACACCAAGTTCGTCAAGCAGTTCTTCATCAAATAAGCCGCAAAGCTCGCAGAGCACTCCTCAAAGTTCATCAAGCAAACCCCAAAGCAGTTCATCATCTTCGTCATCATCAAAGCCCTCAACACCTCCCGTAAACAAGGGCGTTCAGGTGACATTGACGCAAAGTCAGACGAGCGGGACAACGGGCAATATCCAGTTTACGGTAAAAATCACCAACAACACTGGTGCTGACATTGACCTGTCGAAGCTTGAGATTGACTATTTCTTCACAAAGGACAGTGCGAAGGAGCTTGCGTTTGATTGTTATTACGCTTGTGTTTCGGGCAGCTCATATTCCGCGATAACAGATAAGATAAGCGCGTCATATTTGAGTGCTTCGGGAAGTAACACCGACACGAAATGCGCGATAAAAATAAGCTCGGGAATGCTTAAAAACGGAGACACTGCTGAAATTCAGGCGAACATAAGGGATAGCGGCTGGCAGCAAACCCTTAATCCCGCGAACGATTTCTCCTGCGGAAATGCAGATAATCTTTGCATAACCAACAACGGCACGGTGATATTCGGCAAAACTCCGTGACGGAATACATTTGCCTGACATTATCAGAGCGTAAACCGCCTAACAAACGGTTTACGCTCTTATATGTTCAAAACAATCAAAATCAATCCGCGAAGCGGCACATTCTACTGCATACTTTAAACTGTACATTGTATACTGTCAATTGCCCCCTGAAAATAAAACAACAAAAAATAAAAAAACTACTTGACAAATACCAAAAAACGTGTTATAATAATAAGGCAATTGAATGCGGGTGTAGTTCAATGGTAGAATCCCAGCCTTCCAAGCTGGTCGCGTGGGTTCGATTCCCATCACCCGCTCCATTATTATAAGATATAAGGAAAGTAGCAAAGACTGTCGGGGGCAATGCTTTTGGCGGTTTATTTTTTGAAGTCTATCTGCGCCATTAGCTCAGCTGGATAGAGCAACCGCCTTCTAAGCGGTAGGTCGAAGGTTCGAATCCTTCATGGCGTGCCAAAATAATATATGGTGCATAAGGTGGGT